>JBEKCN010000050.1:0-9922 GCA_050014855.1 Streptosporangiaceae bacterium
CGGTGGTCGCGATCCTGGCCGCGGCGGCCGGGGCCGGCACGGTGGCGGCGCTGAACGGCAACAGCAGCAACGGCTCGACCGGCGTCTCGTCCAACGAAGTCCCGGCCCCGCAGAGCAACGGCAGCGGCGGCGCCAACCTCAACGACAACGCCGTCGCGGCCAAGGTGGAGCCCGGGGTCGTCGACATCACGTCCACGCTGAACTACCAGAGCGAGACGGCTGAGGGCACCGGAATGGTGCTGAACTCCAACGGTCTCGTGCTGACCAACAACCACGTCATCAACGGGGGCAACACGGTCAAAGCCACGCTGGTCAGCTCGGGCAAGTCGTACACGGCCCGGGTGGTCGGCTACGACGTGACCGACGACGTGGCGCTCCTGCAGCTGGAGGGAGCCTCGGGCCTGAAGACGGTCTCGGTGGGCAACTCCTCGCAAGTCTCGCTAGGCACCCCCGTGCTGGCCATCGGCAACGCAGGCGGCCAGGGCGGAGCCCCCACCGTTGCCCCGGGCATCATCAACGCCACCGACCGGACGATCACAGCTGGCGACGAGGGCAGTAACACGACCGAGACCCTGCACGGCATGCTGCAGACCAGCGCGCAGATCCAGCCAGGTGACTCCGGCGGCCCGCTGGCCAACGCCGCCGGGAAGGTCATCGGCATGGACACGGCCGCGAGCAGCTCCAGCTCCAGCTCCAGCTCCGGATCGTCCAGCAGCTCGGTCATGGGGTACGCGATCCCGATCAACACGGCGCTGTCCATCGCGAGCGACATCGCGGCGGGCCACGGCGGCTCGACGATCCAGATCGGCCTGCCTGGCTTCCTCGGTGTGCTGGTGCCCCAGAGCAGCAGCTCGAGCCCGCAGCAGCAGGCCCAGCAGCAGGCAGGCCAGGAGGGCGGGTTCGGCGGAGGGAGCGGCAGCCAGAGCTGTGTCACCACCAACACGTCCAGCTCGGTCCCGACCACGATCGCTCCCGCCAGTTCGGGCGCGCTCATCGACAACGTGCTCTGCGGGAGCGCGGCCGCCTCGGCCGGGCTCGGCGCGGGCGACGTCATCACCGCCGTCAACGGCCAGGCCGTCACGTCACCCGGCTCGCTGACGACGATCATGGCCAAGTACCACGGCGGCGACAAGGTGAACGTCAGCTACGTCAGCACCAGCGGTTCCAAGCAGAACGTCTCGCTGACGCTCGGCACCAGCCCGGCGAAGTAACCCGGAGGACCTCCCGAGTAGGCGGCCCGCCGACCGCACGGTCGGCGGGCCGTTCGCCGTCCAGGGCCGGATCCCGGCCGCCGCCCAGCGCCGCCTCCCGGCTACGGGCTGGTCAGCCAGCCGCGCATGCGTTCCTCGCAGGCCAGGATCTTCGGGATCTCGACGTACTCGTCCTGGGTGTGCGCAAGCTCGGAGATGCCCGGGCCGTAGTTGACGGCGGGGATCCCGAGCTCCGCGAACCGGGCAACATCGGTCCAGCCGAGCTTGGCTCGCGGCGCGCCGCCCACCGCCGTGGCGAAGGACGCGGCCGGCCCCTGGTCCAGCCCCGGCCGGGCGCCCGGAGCGAAATCGACGATCGCGACGTCCCAGCCGTCGAAGACGTCGCGCACGTGCTGTTCGGCGGCGGCCACATCCCGGTCCGGCGCGAAGCGGTAGTTCACCGTGACCACGCACCGGTCCGGGATCACGTTGCCGGCCACGCCGCCAGTGATGCCCACCGCGTTCAGTCCCTCGTGGTAGCGGAGACCGTCGACCTCAGGCTCCCTCGGTTCGTAGCGGCGCAGCACGTCCAGGATGCCGCCCGCCTCGTGGATGGCGTTGCGCCCCATCCAGGAGCGGGCACTGTGCGCACGGCGGCCGGCCGCGGTGACTTCGGCCCGCATGGTGCCCTGGCAGCCGCCTTCGATCTCGCAGCCGCTCGGCTCCATCAGCACTGCGAAGTCCCCGCCGAGCAGCTCCGGGCTCTTCTGGCTGAGCCGTCCCAGGCCGTTGCGCTCCGCCTCGATCTCCTCGCAGTCGTAGAAGACATAGGTGACGTCGCGCATCGGCTCGGGCACGCCCGCCGCCAGCCGCAGCTGCACAGCCAGCCCGGACTTCATGTCCGAGGTCCCGCAGCCGTACAGCCGGTCCTCACCCGAAGCCGGATCAGGCCGGACCCGGGACGGCAGGTTGCCGGCGACCGGGACGGTGTCGATGTGGCCCGCCAGCACCACGCGCTGGGCCCGGCCCAGGTCGGTGCGAGCCACGATGCAGTTGCCTTCCCGGTGCAGGCTCAGGTGCGGCAGCGCGCGCAGGGCGGCCTCGATCGAGCCGGCGAGCTGGTCCTCCTCGCCGCTGACCGAGGGGACGTCGACGATGTTCGCGGTGAGCGCCGCCGCGTCGGCGGACAGGTCCAGTTCCACGCGCGCATCCTAGCCGCCCGGTACACGGCCGACGGCGGGTAATCCGGGCAGGACGCGGTAGTGGTAAGGACGCGGTAGTGGTAAGAGTGCCGCGGGCGGCTAGCGCCCTGGGCAGCCGCAGGCGGCGCCGATCGAGCATCAGGAGAGCTCAAGCTATGCCCCGGAATTCCCCGCTTGTCCTGATGCCTTAAAGCAGTAACACTGAACGTACGTATTGTAGCGGTCACCGTGGGACACGATGCGGGCAGCGACGCCGGCGAAAGACGGCTGACCTCCGGCACTTCCCGCAGCAAGGAGCATTTCTCCGTGGCCTCTACCGCCATGCCCCCCGTCCTTCCAGCCCCGCCAGCGACCCCGTCCGCGCCTGACACGGCAGGCACGCCGGACCCAGCCGTCACGCCGTACGGCCCGGCTGGGCACCGGCCATCCGGCTCCCTGACCCCGGCCGCCATCGCGGTCTCCCCCACGCTGGCCGCCAACGAGGTGATGGCGGCCCGGAAAGCGCAGGGCGAGCAGGTACTGCCGCTGGCGTTCGGCGAGGCGGGACTGCCCGCCCATCCCGCGCTGCGGCTGGCGCTGGCCGAGGCGACCGGCCGGACCGGCTACGGCCCGGTGGCAGGCCAGGCCGCGCTGCGCGAAGCGGCGGCCGGCTACTGGACCCGGCGCGGGCTGCGCACCGGTGCGGACGCCGTCGTGTGCGGCCCGGGCAGCAAGTCACTGCTGTTCGGGCTGATGCTCGCCATCGGCGGCGATGTCGCGGTGCCCCGGCCCAGCTGGGTCAGCTACGCGGCGCAGGCCAGCCTGCTCGGCGCCCGGCCCTACTTCGTGGACATCCGGCCCGGCGAGGGCGGCGTGCCCGACCCCGGCCAGCTCGGATCCGCCGTGCGGCAGGCCCGCGCCGACGGGCGCCAGATCCGTTCGGTCATCCTCACCCTCCCGGACAACCCGACCGGCACGCTGGCCCGGCCCGGGACGATCCGGGAACTGTGCCAGGTCGCCGAGGAGCACGACCTGATCATCGTCTCCGACGAGATCTACCGGGACCTCATGCACGACACGGCGGCGCCGTTCACCAGCCCGGCGTTCTACGCCCCGGGCCGCACGATCGTCACCACCGCACTCAGCAAGAGCCTCGCCCTGGGCGGCTGGCGGATCGGCGCCGCGCGGCTGCCCGGCGGCGCCGACGCGGAGGCCGGCGAGCATCTGGGCCGTCGGCTGCGGTCAGGCCTGATCGGCATCGGCAGCGAGATCTGGTCCGCGCCGGCCGCGCCGATCCAGCAGGCGGCCGCCTTCGCCTTCAGCGACCCGCCCGAACTGGCCGAGCGGATCGCGCTCAGCCGCCGGCTGCACCGGGAGGTCGCCCGGGCGGTTGCCGGCCGCTTCGCGGCCGCGGGCGCCATCGTGCCGCCGCCGCAGGCCGCCTTCTACCTCTACCCCGACTTCGGCCCGGTGCGGGACCGGTTGCGGGCCCGGCACGGCGTCGACACGAGCGACGACCTCGCCGCCATGCTGCTCCAGCGGTACGGCGTGGGCGTGCTGGCCGGCAGCGCGTTCGGCGAAGACCCGGGCGCCCTGCGGGTACGGGTCGCCACGGGCCTTCTGTACGGCGAAACGAACCGGCAGCGGGAGTGTGCCCTCACCTCGGGCACGCCGCTGGAACTGCCGTGGATCGCGGGATCGCTGGACCGGATCGCGGAAGTCCTGGCCGACCTCACCGGCGTGAGCGCCGACGGCGCAGTGTAGTTATACCCGGAGGCGCGAAGCGCCTTATTTCGATCGGAAAAGAACTTACGCCGGCCGCGAGACCTCAGGGCCGGCGTTAGTTCACCCCTGGGGAGGACAGCCGGTCAGCGCATCGAGCGGCAGCAACTCCGGGCGCTTAGGCGGCACATCGTCACCCGACGAGCGGCCGGTCAGCCGGCGGCGGATCCAGGGCACCGCGTACTCCACCGCCCACCGGGTGTCCTGCTGGCGTGCGTTCATCCAGGCCAGGCTGCGGCTGGACGCGAGACCAGCGCCGTGGGCCCGGGTCCGCAGCCGCGTGACGGCCGAACTCGCGGCGGACGCTTCGGCCGCGGCGACGGCGGCCGCCCCGGCCACCCGGCGCGGAATCTGGCCGGGCCGGGGTACGTCAGGCAGCGGATCCCGCCAGTCCGCGGCGACCGGCACGCCGAGCGTCTCGCAGACGAACAGCGCCACCCGCTGATGCCCTTCCGCGGTGAGGTGCAGCCGGTCCGCGCTCCACATCCGCCGGTCGTTCAGCACCCCCATGCTCCACAGGTCCACCAGGTCGCACTGGCGCGCGGCCGCGATCGCGCGCAGGTGCATGTTGTACGCGGCCACCTTTCCGCGCACCATCCGGATCACCGGGAACGCGGAGGGATCGAATCCGGTAAACAGCAGCACCCGGCAGCCCGTCGCGCGCAGGCTCGCCACGCAGTCGTCGAATCCCTCCGCCAGCAGGTCCGGGTCGGTGCCCGGCCGCAGGATGTCGTTGCCGCCCGCGGCGATGCTGACCAGACCGGGCGCCATCTGGATCGCCCGCGGCACCTGCTCCTCCGCTACCTCGCGCAGCAGCTTGCCGCGTACGGCCAGGTTGGCGTACCGCAGGCCGGGCTGGTGCACGGCCAGCTGGTCGGCAAACCGGTCGGCCCAGCCCCGGAATCCGTCACCGTGGGGCATGCGGTCGTTCAGGCCTTCGGTGAAGCTGTCACCGATGGCGACGAATGAGCCGATTGTACCGGCTCGCTTACGTCCGTCCATATCTACCCATGATGCCAGCCTGGGTCCAGTGCCTGGTCAAGACGGTCTAGGCCCCAGAGCGGGGCTGGTTTGCGGGCTGAAGCGGACCGGCCTGTTCGCGCCGTCTTCGTGGGGACCGGACAGCGCGAACGACCGGGACCGCGGCTCCGCCATGCGCGGGGCCTAAGTTCGGCGGGGCGGCTGGGCGGGGGGGTTCAAAATCGTGTGGTGGTGTCGGGACGGGCGTGAAAGGCGCCGTCAGGGCAGACTGTTCGCATGACCTCTCCGGTGACGTATACGGAATCAGCCGCACCGTCCTTCCTCTTCGACCTGGACGGCACGCTCATCGACAGCGTGTACCAGCACGTGATCGCCTGGCGGACGGCGCTCGCCGGGATGGGCATCGACCTGTCGGTGTGGCGGATCCACCGGCGCATCGGGATGAGCGGCGGCCTGTTCGTTTCGGCACTGCTGCGGGAGACCGGGCTCTCGCTGTCGCGGGAGGAGATCGACCGGCTGCAGCGGGCGCACGCCGACGAGTACCGGGCCCAGATGGATTCGGTACTGCCGCTGCCCGGAGCAGCGGACCTGCTCGGTTACCTCACCGAACGCGATATCAAGTGGGCCATCGCGACCAGCGGGAACGCGGTGACGGCCCGTCCGGCGCTGAAGCTGCTCGGGCTGCCGGAAAGCACCCCCATGGTCACCCGGGACCTGGTCCGGCACGCCAAGCCCGACCCGGACCTGTTCCTGGCGGCGGCGGCGCTGCTGAACGTCGATCCGCAGCAGGCGATCGTCGTCGGAGACAGCGTCTGGGACCTGCTCGCGGCCCGGCGGGCCGGAGCACTCGGCGTCGGCCTCCTGTCCGGCGGGTACGGCCGGGAGGAACTGGAACGAGCCGGGGCCTACCGCGTCTACAGCGATCCGGCCGACTTGCTGGCCCACGTGGACGAGATGGGCGTGCGGGGTTACGAGGACTGACCCCCGACGGCCGGCCTGATCTGGCGCCGGCCTTATCTGGCGCCGGCCTGATCTGGCGCCGGCCTTATCTGGCGCCGGCCTTATCTGGCGCCGGCCTTATCTGGCGCCGGCCTTATCTGGCGCCGGCCCGGCCCGGGTTTGGAGCCGGGCGGGTTCGATGGCCGGCCGCGGCCGGGAGGATCTTTCCGCGCCATGTTTCTTCGGTGCGAGGACGCCGTCAGGACATTACCCATGTGCGCCCCGCGCGAGGTTAGATGGACGTGGTCTCGGGAAGAGAGCGGGAGGCGGTTTGCCGTGTCCGGGGTGCGGCGCGTGTTCGCCGGTGTGCATGGTTCGCTAGGAAGCCTGCAGGCGCTGCGTTATGCGGCCAGTGAGGCCCGTCATCGTCGTGCGCCGCTCGTGCCGGTGATCGCGTGGGTCCCGCCGGGCGGTGACCTCGCCGAGCGCCGCCAGCCCAATATGCAGTTGCGCAAGCTATGGCGGGACGCGGCTCGCGAGAAACTCTTCGACGCCTTTGAAATGGGGCTCGGGGGCCTGCCCGAGGATCTGGATGTCCAGCCACTCGTGGTGCGGGGACCGGTGGGTCCCGTCCTGGTGGATTGCGCCGACGACGCGGATGACATTCTCGTGGTGGGAACGGGACGGCGCGGGGTTTGGCGGCTGTTCCGACGCTCCGCAAGCCGGTACTGCCTGGCCCACGCGCACTGCCCCGTGATCGCCGTCCCGCCGTCAGCGCTGATGGAGGAGGCGAGCCACGGCCTGCAGATCTGGCCGCGGAAACCACGCCTGCCGGCCCTTGACCACCCCGAGGCCTGGCTCCGCTGACCGTCCCGGCGCAGCCCGGCCCGGGCCGTTCAGGATGCGATAACGACGCGGTGCGCGCCAGTCCTGCCGGTGACGGCGAGATCCACTCTGCTGTCCTGGTCAGGCGGCGGTCACCTGTTTCCTGTCGTGCATGATCTGCTCGTCCAGGCCTGGATCGTCCGGGCTGCATGGGGGCGGGGCCCCATGGGCGGCGGGGCCGGGCCCCATGGGCGGCGGGGCCGGGCCCCATGGGCGGCGGGGCCGGGCCCCATGGGCGGCGGGGCCGGGCCCCATGGGCGCCAGTGCCGCATGAGGGCCGTATGAGGGCCGTATGAGGGCCGCATGGGCGCCAGGGCCGCATGGATTCTGTTAGGAAGCGCGGGGGCGCCGCTTGCGTCCCGTTTAGACGGGGTCTGTAACGCCGTGGAGCGCGGTTCTATAGCCATGGCCGGGGCTGAACGAGGGCTCTGATAACCGTCTGAGGCCGCGGGGCCGGGCACGTGCCCGGCCAACTCCTCCTGGCCCGCATCCGAGCGTGCCCTGCGAGATAAGGAGTGGCCGTGAACGACCTGCTTTACGTGGCGATAACGATCATCGTCTTCGCCCTATTTTTCCTGCTGGTCAAGGGGGTCGAGAAGCTTGAGCGCTGAGAACTGGGTCGGTCTGATCGCGGCCATCATCCTCACCGTTTACCTCGTCTTCGCCCTCGTCCGACCGGAGAAATTCTGATGAGCAGTTCCCTCGCGGGCATCCTGCAGCTCGTGCTGCTGGTCGCCGCGCTGGCGGCCTGCTACAAGCCGCTGGGCGACTACATGGCGCGCATCTTCACCAGCGAGAAAGACCTACGGCCCGAGCGGGCCGTCTACCGCCTGATGGGCATCGACCCGAGGGCGGATCAGCGCTGGGGCACCTACGCCCGGAGCATGCTGGCGTTCTCCGGCGTGTCCGTGCTGTTCCTCTACCTGATCGAGCGGGTGCAGCACTGGCTGCCGTACGCCAACTCGAACGTCAACGTCCCTCCCGCTCTGGCCTGGAACACGGCCGCCTCCTTCGTCACCAACACCAACTGGCAGAACTACTCCGGCGAGTCCACGATGGGCTACGTCACGCAGATGGCCGGCCTCGCGGTGCAGAACTTCGTGTCGGCCGCCGTGGGCATCGTGGTCGTCATCGCGCTGATCCGCGGGTTCATGCGGACCAAGACCGACCGGCTCGGCAACTTCTGGGTCGACCTGACCCGGGTTGTGATCCGACTGCTGCTCCCTCTCTCGGTGATCGGCGCGATCATCCTGATGGCGACCGGCGTGATCGACAACTTCACCACCACGCACCTCATCCACTCGCTGGCCGGCTCGCAGCAGACGATGGTCGGCGGCCCGGTGGCCTCGCAGGAGGTCATCAAGGAGATGGGCAACAACGGCGGCGGCTTCTTCAACGCCAACTCCGCCCACCCGTTCGAGAACCCGAACCCGTTCAGCAACTGGGTCGAGATCTTCCTGATCCTGGTGATCCCGTTCGCGCTGCCCCGCACGTTCGGCAAGATGGTCGGCGACAACCGGCAGGGTTACCTCCTGGTCGTCGTCATGGCGGTGCTCTGGCTAGCCGCCGTGGGCGGCATCAGCTTCTTCGAATGGCAGCACGCCGGAACCGCGCTACAGGCGGCCCATGGCGCCATGGAAGGCAAGGAAGTCAGGTTCGGCATACCGGGCTCGTCGATCTTTGCCGGGTCGACGACCGTCACCTCGACCGGTGCGGTGAACTCCTTCCACGACTCCTTCACCGCCTTCGGCGGCGGGATCGCCCTGTTCGACCTCATGCTCGGCGAGGTCGTCCCTGGCGGCGTCGGCGCAGGCCTGTACGGCATGCTGATGCTCGCGGTGCTCACCGTGTTCATCGGCGGCCTGATGGTCGGCCGGACGCCGGAGTACATCGGCAAGAAGATCCGCCCGACCGAGATGAAGTGGGCGGCGGCCTACATCCTGGCCACACCATTCTCGGCGCTCGTCGGCGCCGCGCTGTCGCTGGGCTTCAAGGTACCGCGCGCGTCGATCCTCAACCCCGGGCCGCACGGCC
Source organism: Streptosporangiaceae bacterium (assembly GCA_050014855.1). Lineage (GTDB taxonomy): Bacteria > Actinomycetota > Actinomycetes > Streptosporangiales > Streptosporangiaceae > Bog-532. The sequence goes on from JBEKCN010000050.1 coordinate 8,993, forward strand.
TGACCGAGATCGTCTACGCGTTCACCTCGATGGCCAACAACAACGGGTCGGCCTTCGCCGGCCTGACGACCGATACGACCTGGTACAACACCGCCGGCGGGGTCGTGATGCTGATCGCCCGGTTCGCACCCATGGTGTTCGTGCTCGCGCTCGGCGGCACGCTGGCCAGGCAGCAGCGGGTCCCGGCGAGCGCCGGCACCCTCGAGACGCACACGCCACTGTTTGCCGGCCTGCTCATCGGCGTGATCATCATCCTGGTCGGCCTGACCTATTTCCCCGCGCTCGCGCTGGGGCCGTTCGCTGAAGGGCTGCACTAATGTCCCTCAACCCAGTTACCAGCACGCCGGACATCGAGCCGGATGGCGGCGGCCGCACTCCGCGCACCGCACGGGAACGCGGCGTCAACCCGTCCCGCCGGGTGGGCGGCGGCCTGCTCGACCCGAAGATGCTGTGGAAGTCCCTGCCCGACGCGTTCCGCAAGCTGGACCCGCGGGTGCAGATCCACAACCCGGTCATGTTCGTGGTCGAGGTCGGGTCGGTGCTGACCACGTACTCGGCGATCCTGCACAGCTCGGCCTTTGCCTGGACGATCACCGCCTGGCTATGGCTGACCGTGCTGTTCGCCAACACGGCCGAGGCGGTCGCCGAGGGCCGGGGCAAGGCTCAGGCCGAGACGCTCCGGCGGACCAAGCAGGAGACCGTCGCGCGCCGCCTGGTCGGCTGGAAGCCCGGCCAGACGGACTTCCGGGAAGAAGAGGTGCCCGGCACCCAGCTCACCGTCGGCGACGTCGTGGTCGTGGAGCCGGGCCAGATCATCCCCGGCGACGGCGATGTGGTCGACGGCGTGGCCTCAGTGGACGAGTCGGCGATCACCGGCGAGTCCGCTCCGGTCATCCGGGAGTCGGGCGGTGACCGCTCCGCCGTCACCGG
>JBEKCN010000051.1:0-9885 GCA_050014855.1 Streptosporangiaceae bacterium
GGGATCACGCGAAACGATCGGTGCTTCCATCGTGAGTTCCCCGGTTCGCCGAGTGTCCGTGTGGTCACGGGCGCTACCGGGGACCGGAGCAACGCTGTCGCTATCGCTGCCAGTCTCCCGAAAGACCTGCTACATGGCAAATGAGCAAAACTTACCAGTGCTCAGAACAGGCCCTAGAGCTGGATCTGCGGATACAGGGGGTGCCGGGCCAGCAGGTCGGCGCAGCGGGCGCGGCAGGCCTCGGCGACGCCGGCGTCGATCATGTACTTGGCCTTCGAGCCGGCCTGCGGGGTGGTGGCGGTCAGCGCGGTGACCAGGATGTCGGCCACCTCGTCCAGGTCCTCGGGGCTGAGCCCCAGGGTGGTGAGGGCGGGGGTGCCGAGCCGGATGCCGGAGGTGTACCAGGCGCCGTTCGGGTCGCGCGGGACCGAGTTGCGGTTGGTCACCACTCCCGCTTCGAGCAGCGCGGCCTCGGCCTGCCGGCCGGTGAGCCCGAAGCTGGCCGTCACGTCGGCCAGCACGAGGTGGTTGTCGGTGCCGCCGGTCACCAGGTGCAGGCCGCGCCGCAGCAGCCCGTCGGCCAGGGCGCGGGCGTTGGTCACGATGCGCGCCGCGTAGCCGGCGAAGTCAGGCTGGCGCGCCTCGGCCAGGGCGACGGCCTTGGCCGCGATCACGTGCCCGAGCGGGCCGCCGAGCACCAGCGGGCAGCCCCGGTCGACGTACGGGGCATAGTCGGCGGTGCACAGCACCAGGCCGCCCCGCGGGCCGCGCAGCGACTTGTGCGTCGTGCTGGTGACAATTTCGGCGTTCGGCACCGGGTTGAGGTTCCCGGTCAGCACTCCCCCCGCGACCAGGCCGGCGAAGTGCGCCATGTCGACCATGAACGTCGCGCCCACCTCGTCGGCGATCTCGCGCAGCCGCGCGAAGTCCGGGTTGCGCGGGTAGGCGGAGTAGCCGGCGACCAGGATAAGCGGCCGGAACTCGCGCGCCTGGGCCGCGATGGCGTCGTAGTCCAGCAGCCCCGTTTCCGGGTCGGTGCCGTAGCTGGCCTGGTCGAACATCTTGCCCGAAATATTGTTGCGGAACCCGTGGGTCAGATGACCGCCCGCGTCCAGGGCCATGCCCATCATCCGCTGCGTGCCGAACTCGCCGCGCAGCCGGGCCCAGTCGGCCGGGCTGAGCCCGTCGACGTTCTTCGTGCCGCTGGCGTCCAGGAACGGGCGCTCGACCCGGCGGGCCAGGATGGCCCAGTAGGCGACGAGGTTCGCGTCGATCCCGGAGTGCGGCTGGACGTAGGCATGGTCGGCGCCGAAGAGCTCGCGGGCGTGGCCCGAGGCCAGCGTCTCCACCTCGTCCACGAACTCACAGCCGGCGTAGAACCGGTGCCCGACCGTACCCTCGGCGTACTTGTCCGACAGCCAGGTGCCCATGGCCATCAGGACGGCCGGCGAGGCGTAGTTCTCCGACGCGATGAGCTTGAGCTGGCGGCGCTGCGAGGCAAGCTCACCGGTAATCGCGCGGGCCACGTTGGGCTCGGCGGCCGCGATCACGTCCAGCATCGCGCGGTAGCCGACCGCGACAGCGGAGCTGCGATCGCTGCTGGGGTCCGTGGTGGATGTCGCCGCAGGTGCCGAATTGGCGGGGGCGATACCGGTCTCGGCCATGGCTTCTCCCGGGCGTAGTCGAAAATGAGGTGCCCAGGCGCGCGGCTGGCGGGTGGTCGGCGGGCCGCTCCCCGGTGGTGCTCCACCTCAGCGCCAGTAACGGTCCCCAGGGCGACTTTACCAGGGTCGCGGAGCGCAGCGGGGGGTTTCCAGGGGTCGCCCCCCCAGGCCAACACCGCTCAGGCCATCGGCCGGGCCGTGGGCGGGATGGCCACCGGCAGGACCGTGTCCCCGGACAGGTAGCGGTCCAGCCCGGCGGCGGCGCTGCGGCCCTCGGCGATGGCCCAGACGATTAGCGACTGGCCACGGCCCATGTCCCCGGCCACGAACACCCCCGGCACCGAGGTCGCGTAGCTGCCGTCGCGCGCCACGTTCCCCCGGTCGTCGAACTCGACCCCGAGATCCGTCATCAGCGGGCCCCGCTCGGCACCGGTGAAGCCCATCGCGAGCAGCACCAGGTCCGCGGGCAGGTCGCGCTCGCTCCCCGGCACCGGCTCGAAGCGGCCGCCGCTGAACGCCACCTCGACCAGCCGCAGCGCGCGCACGTGCCCGGCCTCGTCAGTCACGAACTCCTGGGTGGAGACGGCGTAGACGCGTTCGCCGCCCTCCTCGTGCGCGCTGGAGACACGGAAGGTCATCGGGTAGGTGGGCCATGGCTGGCCGTCCGGGCGCAGCTCCGGCGGGCGCGGCATGATCTCCAGCTGCGTCACCGACGCGGCCCCCTGCCGGTGCGCGGTGCCCAGGCAGTCCGCACCGGTGTCGCCACCGCCGATGATCACGACGTGCTGGCCGCGGGCGCTGATGGCGGGCTGGGCCACCGGGCCACCGGACGCGGCGGCCTCGTTGACCGCGCGGTTGGATAGCGGCAGGTACTCCATGGCCTGGTGGATGCCGTCCGCGGCGGCCCCGGGCACGGGCAGGCCGCGGGCCACGGTCGCGCCGCCGGCCAGCATGATGGCGTCGAACTCGGCCCGCAGATCCCCGGCCGTGATGTCGGTGCCGACGTTGGCGCCGCAGCGGAACTGCGTGCCTTCGGCGCCCATCTGCGCCAGCCGCCGGTCCAGGTGCCGCTTTTCCATCTTGAACTCGGGGATGCCGTAGCGCAGCAGGCCGCCCGGGGCGTCGGCGCGCTCGAATACGGTCACGTCGTGACCCTCACGGGTCAGCTGCTGCGCGGCGGCCAGGCCGGACGGCCCGGAACCGATCACGGCCACCTTCTTGCCCGTCTTCACCGGCGCGGGGAGCGGCTGCACCCAGCCCTCGGCCCACGCGCGATCGATGATCTCCACCTCGACCTGCTTGATGGTCACCGGGTCGGAGTTGATGCCCAGCACGCACGCGGACTCACACGGGGCCGGGCAGAGCCGGCCGGTGAATTCCGGGAAGTTGTTGGTCGCATGCAGCCGTTCGGCGGCTTCGTACCAGTCGTGCCGCCACACCAGGTCGTTCCACTCAGGTATGAGGTTGCCGAGCGGGCAGCCGGTGTGGCAGAAGGGGATGCCGCAATCCATGCAGCGCCCGGCCTGCCGTTCGAGGCGTCCAGCGGGAAAATCGGTGTACACCTCGCGCCAGTCCCGGATCCGCACGTCCACCGGACGGCGGGCCGGTGTCTCACGCGGCGTGGTCAGGAATCCCTTGGGATCGGCCATCGGGCGGTCGTCCTTCTCTGTGGGTCAATCTCTGCGGGTCTATCTCGGTGCGTCAGTCTCGGTGCGTCAGTCTCGGGGTCGTTCGTGGGAGGAAGTGCCGGGGAGTACCTGGGGGACCCGGCGCCGTTGCCGGGTCCCGCCACCTGGGCGGCAGCCCGCACGGCGGCCGCTACCCAAGCCTCGAAACTGCTCAGCCGTGCGAGGCGGCCATGACGGCCTCGTTGACGTCCAGGCCCTCGCGCTCGGCCATCTGGGTGGCACTCAGTACCCGCTTGTAATCCTTCGGCATGATCTTGCGGAACCGGGCGAGCGCGGCGTCCCAGTCCGCCAGCAGGTCCGCGGCCACGAGCGATCCAGTCTCCGCCGCGTGCCGTTCCACCGCGTCCTGGAGGAAGGCGGCGTCGTCCGCGTCCAGCTGGTCCAGATCGACCATCTCGGTGTTCACCCGGCGGGTGGGCAGGTCCAGCACGTAGGCGGTACCGCCGGACATGCCAGCCGCGAAGTTGCGGCCGATGGAACCGAGCACGACGACTCGGCCACCGGTCATGTACTCGCAGCCGTGGTCGCCGACCCCCTCGGCCACGGCCAGCGCGCCGGAGTTGCGCACGCAGAACCGTTCGCCGACGACGCCGCGCAGGAAGAGCTCCCCGGCGGTGGCGCCGTAGCCGATCACGTTCCCGGCGATAATCTGCTCGTCGGCGGCGAAGTCCGCCTCAGGGTCGGGCGCGACGATGACCCGGCCGCCGGACAGCCCCTTGCCGACATAGTCGTTGGCGTCCCCGGCCAGCCGCAGCGTGATGCCGCGGGGCAGGAACGCGCCGAACGACTGCCCGGCGGAGCCGCGGAACGAGATGTCGATCGTGTTGTCCGGGAGCCCTTCGGCCCCCCAGCGCTTCGTCACCTCGTAGCCGAGCATGGTGCCGACGGTCCGGTTGACGTTGCGCACCGGCAGCTCCAGGTGCAGCGGGGTGCCGTCCTGCAGGGCACCCTCGGCCAGCTGGATCAGCGTGTTGTCGAGCGCGCGGTCGATCCCGTGGTCCTGGTGGGTGGTGTTACGCCGCGCCGAGCCTTCGGGCAGCTCCGGCTGGTACAGCACCGGGGCCAGGTCGAGCCCGTGCGCCTTCCAGTGGTCTACGGCGTCGGTGGCCTCGATCAGGCTGGCCTGGCCGACCGCCTCGGCCAGCGTGCGGAAGCCCAGCTGGGCCAGGTACTCGCGCACCTCCTCCGCGATGAACTCGAAGAAGCTGACCACGAACTCAGGCTTGCCGCTGAACCGCCTGCGCAGCTCCGGGTTCTGGGTGGCGATGCCGACCGGGCAGGTGTCCAGGTGGCAGACGCGCATCATGATGCAGCCGGATACGACCAGGGGCGCACTGGCGAAGCCGAACTCCTCGGCGCCCAGCAGCGCGGCGACGACGACGTCGCGGCCGGTCTTGAGCTGGCCGTCGGCCTGGACGACGATCCGGTCGCGCAGCTTGTTGCGCAGCAGCGTTTGCTGGGTCTCGGCCAGGCCCAGCTCCCACGGGGTCCCGGCGTGCTTGAGGCTGTTCATCGGGGCCGCCCCGGTCCCGCCGTCGTGGCCGGAGATCAGTACCACGTCGGCGTGCGCCTTGGACACGCCCGCCGCGACCGTGCCCACCCCTACCTCGGAGACCAGCTTGACGTGCACCCGCGCGGACGGGTTGGCGTTCTTCAGGTCGTGGATGAGCTGGGCCAGGTCCTCGATGGAGTAGATGTCGTGGTGCGGCGGCGGCGAGATCAGGCCCACGCCGGGGGTGGAATGCCGGGTCCTGGCGATCCATGGGTATACCTTGTTCCCCGGCAGCTGGCCGCCTTCGCCGGGCTTGGCGCCCTGGGCTATCTTGATCTGCAGGTCGTCGGCGTTGACCAGGTAGTGGCTGGTGACGCCGAACCGGCCGCTGGCTACCTGCTTGACCGCGGAGCGGCGCAGGTCGCCGTGGGCGTCACGGGTGAAGCGCTCCGGGTCCTCGCCGCCCTCGCCGGTGTTGGACCGGCCGCCGATGCGGTTCATCGCGATGGCCAGCGTCTCGTGCGCCTCGGCCGAGATGGACCCGTAGGACATGGCGCCGGTGGAGAAGCGCCGGACGATGGCGGAGGCCGGCTCGACCTCCTCGATGGGGATCGGAGCGCGCGCGCCGGGCGCGTCCACGCCCTTGAGCCGCATCAGCCCGCGCAGCGTCATCAGCTTCGCCGCCTGGTCGTCGACCAGCGACGTGTACTCCTTGAAGATGTCGTACCGGCGGCTGCGGGTGGCGTGCTGCAGCCTGAACACGGTCTGCGGGTTGAACAGGTGCGGCTCGCCCTCTCGCCGCCATTGGTACTCCCCGCCGGTCTCCAGCCGCCGGTGCGCGGGCTGCACACCGCCGGGCGGGAAGGCCCGGGCCAGCCGCCGGCTGGTCTCGGCGGCCAGCACGTCGAAGCCAACCCCGCCGAGCCGGGAGGTGGTGCCCTCGAAACAGCTGCTGACGACCTCTTCGCCGAGGCCGACCGCCTCGAAGATCTGCGCGCCGGTGTAGGAGGCGACGGTGGACACGCCCATCTTGGACATGATCTTCAGCACGCCCTTGCCGAACGCCTTGATCAGGCTCGCGGCGGCCTTGTCCTCGGCGACGCCCTCCAGCACGCCGCGGCGGGCCATGTCGCGGACCGTCTCGACGGCCAGGTACGGGGCGACGGCGGAGGCGCCGTACCCGATGAGCAGGGCCATGTGGTGAGTCTCCCGGGCATCGCCGGCCTCCACGATCAGGCCGACCTTGGTGCGGGTCTTCTGCCTGATCAGGTGGTGATGCACCGCCCCGGTGAGCAGCAGCGACGGGATCGGCGCGGTGGCCCGCCCATGCGCGGGCCCCGCGGGATCCCCCGGCCTGGGGAGGGAGTCGGCATGGTCGTACCGCACGCCACGATCGGACAGCACGATGATCCGCGCGCCCTCGTTGATCGCCTCGGACACTTCCCAGCAGAGTTCGGTGAGGCGCTGCTGCAGCGCCTCTCCCCCGCCGGCCGCGTCGTACCGCCCGTCGACGACGTACGCCGCGAACCCGGGCAGGTCCCCGTCGGAGTTGATGTGCACGATCTTGGCCAGGTCGCTGTCGCTGAGCACCGGGAACGGCAGCACCACCTGGCGGCAGGAGGCCGGCGACGGGTCGAACAGGTTGCGCTCCGGGCCGGTGGTGCTGGCCAGCGAGGTGACCAGCTCTTCCCGGATGGCGTCCAGCGGCGGGTTGGTGACCTGAGCGAACATCTGGGCGAAATAGTCGAAGATGAGCCGCGGCCGGTCGGACAGCACCGCGACCGGGGTGTCGGTGCCCATCGACCCGATCGGCTCGGCGCCGGTGCGGGCCATCGGGCCGAGGAGGATACGCAGTTCCTCTTCGGTGTAGCCGAACATCCGCTGCCGCGTCACCAGGTCGGCCGCCCCGGACAGCGGGCGCTCGCGGGGCGGCAGGTCGTTCAGGTGGACCTGGCCGGCGTGCAGCAGTTCCTCGTACGGGTGCTCCTCGGCCAGCCCCGCCTTGACCTCCTCGTCCTCGACAATCCGGCCGGTGCCGGTGTCGGCCAGGAAGATCCGGCCCGGCTGCAGCCGGCCCTTGCGGACCACGGTGGCGGGGTCGATGTCCAGCACGCCGACCTCGCTAGCCAGAATGACCAGGCCGTCGCGGGTGATCCAGTACCGGCCGGGGCGCAGCCCGTTGCGGTCCAGCACCGCGCCGATCACCGTCCCGTCGGTGAACGCGATCAGGGCGGGGCCGTCCCACGGCTCCATCATCGACGCGTGGAACTCATAGAAGGCCCGGCGCGCTGGGTCCATCTCCTCGTGGTTCTCCCACGGCTCGGGGATCATCATCAGTATCGCGTGCGGCAGTGACCGGCCGCCCATGTGCAGCAGTTCCAGGCATTCGTCGAAGCTGGCGGAGTCGCTGCCGGCCGGGTCCAGCGCCGGGAAGACCCGGTCGATGCCGCGCCCGTCGGCGGAGTCCGGGATCAGGCTGCTGGCCAGCATCGCCTCGCGGGCCCGCATCCAGTTCCGGTTGCCCCGCACGGTGTTGATCTCGCCGTTGTGCGCGATATACCGGTAAGGGTGCGCGAGCTGCCAGGACGGGAACGTGTTGGTGGAGAACCGCGAGTGGACCATGGCTAGCGCGGACCGGTACCGCTCGTCGGACAGGTCCGGAAAGAAAGGCTGGAGCTGGGGCGGCGACAGCATCCCCTTGTACACGATGGTCCGAGACGACAGGCTCGCGAAGTACATACCGCTTTGCCGCCGGGCTCGCTTGCGCAGGCAGAACGCCATCCGCTCCAGCTCCATCCCGCGCTCCCGGCCGGTGCCGGCCAGGAAGAGCTGCGCGAGGTGGGGCTGTACGGCGCGCGCGCCGCGGCCGCAGACCTCCGGGTGGTGCGGGACGTCGCGCCAGCCGAGGACGACCAGGTTCTCGGCCTCGGCGAGCCGGGCGATGGCCGCCTTGGCCTCTTCCCGCCCGGCGGTCTCTTTGTCCAGGAACACCAGGCCGGCGGCGTAGGAGCCGACCGGCGGCAGGTCGAAGTCGCAGACCTCGCGGAAGAAGGCGTCCGGGATCTGGGTCAGGATGCCCGCGCCGTCCCCGGTCCCGGGGTCGCCGCCCTCGGCGCCCCGGTGCTGGAGGTTGCAAAGGGCGGTGAGCGCTTTGGACACCACGTCGTGTCCCGGCCGGCCGGTCAGATCGGCGATAAAGCCAACGCCACAAGCGTCGTGCTCGAAGCGGCTGTCGTACAGCCCGGGGGTGGTGGCTCTGCCGGCAGGCGCCATCCCAACTCCTGTCGTCGTCTCGTCTGCTTCTGCATCGTGCGGTTCGGGACGGCGTTGGCCCTGCCGCGAAAGCCGCGAACGGCTCGCTGGCTACGCGAAAGTTACGCTCACATTACATCACGGGACGAATCGCACCCAAGATTTAAGAGGCTACGATCTTTGCCGAGGCCGACGGCCGCGTGATCTGCCCGGGGACGATGACGTCCGGCCCGCGCCGATGCCTGGTCCGGTACAGATAGACTACCGCGCCGGCCACCGTAGCCAGTTCCGCCCACTGGTCGACCCGCAGGCCGGCGAGCTGCGGAGCGGGCGCGATGAGCAGTGATTCCGCCGCGCACAGGCCGCCGAACGTCAGCGCGAGCTGGAGCGCGAACGCCCGGTCGCCGGTGAGCGCGAACCGCCGGGCCGCCCAGATCACGGCCAGGCCGGCGGCTGCGCACCAGACCGCTTCGTAGGCGAACACCGGCTCAAACGTGGCGAAGTTCTCATACCCCGGTACGCGGTACACCGGCGCGATCTGCACCGCCCACGGCAGCGAGGATGGGCGCCCGTAGGTGGTCTGGCTGAACCAGCCGCCCAGGCACCCAACGGCCGCGCCGAACGCGGTCGCCGGGGCGGCCGCCCCGGCGACCGGGCCCAGCCGTACTCCGGCCCGGCGGCAGGCGATCCAGGCCCCGAGCGCACCGAGCCCCACGGCGCCGGGCACGCCGATCGCGCCGTCCCAGACCCGGGTCGCGGACCACAGGTCGGGGCGGGACGGCACCAGCCGCGCGCCGCCGTGGATCACCGCGCCCGCGGCCGCGCCGATCAGGCCGAACGGCACGGCCCAGGCGGCCACGTCCAGGATCACGTCGCGGCGGCCGCCCGCCTTCACATACCGGCTCGCGGTCAGCCACAGCGCGACGACGACCCCGGCCACGATGCACAGCGCGTAGCCCCGCACCGGCAGCGGCCCAAGGTGCCACACTCCCCGGATCGGGCTCGGCAGGGACGCGACCGGCATGTTCGTCTGGATCAGCTCCGCGGGGTCGTGACCCCGCCCCGGACCCCGGAGGCAAGGTCGGCGGCCAGCACCCGGATCGCGGCCACACCCTCGGCGAGGTCGGGCGCGGCCAGCAGCCGCTGCACGAACGCCGAGCCGACGATCACGCCGTCGGCGAAGGCCGCCACCTCGGCGGCCTGGGCGCCATCCCGCACCCCGAGGCCGACCGCGACCGGGAGGCGGGTATGGGCCCGGACGGTGCCGACGAGGCCGGCGGCCAGGCCGCTCACCGCGTCGCGGGCGCCGGTGATGCCCATCAGCGAGGCCGCGTAGACAAAACCGCGGCAGACCGCCGACACGACCGCGACCCGCTGCTCGGTCGAGCTCGGCGCGACCAGGAAGACCCGGTCCAGCCCGCAGGCGTCGGACGCCTCCAGCCAGGGCCCGGCTTCCTCCGGGGGCAGGTCCGGGGTGATCAGGCCCGAGCCGCCCGCCGCGGCGAGGTCGCGGGCGAAAGCGCCGACGCCGTAGTGGTCGACCGGGTTCCAGTAGGTCATGACGAGGACGGGGACACCGGTCGCGGTGACGGCCTCGACCGTGCGCAGCGTGTCGGCGACCTTGGTGCCCGCGGTCAGCGCGGCGTACACGGCTTCCTGGATGACCGGCCCGTCCATCAGCGGGTCGGAGTACGGCAGGCCGACCTCGATGATGTCCGCGCCCGCTTCGGCCATGGCCACCGCAGCGGTGATGGCGCCGTCCACGCTGGGGAAGCCGGCCGGCAGGTAA
>JBEKCN010000052.1:0-9839 GCA_050014855.1 Streptosporangiaceae bacterium
GGGCTGCCGGGCCGCTTGCTCTTTCCTACCGAAGTGACGGCGGCCGCGTCGTACTGCAGCGGGCCGTCGACGGCCAGGTCCGGTTCGCGTTCTCGCACGATCCGGGTCGCCTTCGCCACCTTGTCGACATCGCCGCCCGAGCCCGAGGCGCCGGTGCTGAAGCTGATCATCGCCACCCTGGGCTCGATCCCGAAGGCCCGCGCCGAGGCCGCGCTCTGGATGGCGATATCGGCTAGGTCCTCGGCGTCTGGCTCAGGATTGATCGCGCAGTCGCCGTACACCACGACCTCGTCGGGCAGGCACATGAAAAATACCGACGACACCAGGCGGCTGCCAGGCGTGGTGCGCAGGATCCGCAGCGCCGGGCGGACCGTGGCCGCCGTGGTGTGCACGGCGCCTGCCACCATGCCGTCGACGTCGCCTTGCTGGAGCATCATGGTGCCGACCACGAGCGAGTCGCCGAGGTGCTCGCGTGCGATCCCCTCGGTCCAGCCGCGGTGCTGCCGCAGCTTGACCAGCGGAGCGACGTAACGCTCGACGAGGTCCTGCGGATCGGCAACGGTGACGCCGTCGGGCAGCCGCAGCCCCAGGCTGCGGACCACCCGCGCCACCTCGGCGGGCGGCCCGAGCAGGACGCTGCGCGCGATGCCCCGGTCCGCGCACGCGACCGCGGCCCGCACGATACGGGGCTCGGTGCCTTCAGGCAGGACAATGCACGCGTTGGCCGCGCGAGCCGACTCGAACAGCCGGTACCGGAAGGCCGCGGGGCTGAGCCGGCGGGACCGGGTGGAGGCGGGCAGCGACTCCAGCCAGTGCATGTCCAGCGCATCGGCGATGGTTTCGGTCACGCCCTCGATTCGTTCCAGGTCGTCGACCGGCAGTCCCGGGTCGAGGTCGCTCACCCGCGTCGCGGTCGGGTAGCTGTCGTCGTCGACGACGAGAATGGGCAGGCCGGTGGGGAACGCGGTCCGGGTCAATTCCCAGACCCGCGGGTCCGGCGCCATCCCGGCGCTGAGGAGCAGGGCCGCCAGATGCGTTCCGTTGAGCTCGGCGAGGCAGGCCGCCATGACGACATCGTGGCGGTCGCCAGGGACCACCACGAGCTTGCCCTCGGTGAGCACGCGGAGGCCGCCAGGGACGCCCGCGGCGAATACGGAAATGTTCTTGATGCGCCGGGACAGATCGCCCTCGGCGAGCACCTCCGGGTCCAGCTCGCGGACGAGGTCACGTACTCGCAGCCAGGTCAGCTCCCGGCTATGCGGTACCGCCCCGAGGAGACGCAGCCCGCGCCGTTCCAGGCTCTCGCCCAGCAGGGCCACCGCAGCAGGATCCTTGGGCACGCAGTTGACCACGCAGCCGACCACGCGCGCCTGCTCACCGGACCAGTACCCGGCCGCCGTGATGGCGAGTGCCTCCGCCAGGTTCTCGGCGGCAGCCGCGATCGGGTCCGGCCCGGGCTCCGTCGTGCGGGGCGCGCGGTCCACGTCGCTCTCCGGGCCCATTGGCAGCCAGGTCGTGGCCAGCAGGACGTCCGCGTCCAGCGCCCGGGCCAGCGCCTCGTTGATCTCGCCGGCGTACAGCCTGGCAGGGCCGGGCGTGAGGGCCTCGACGATCACAACGTCGGAGCGGGTGTGGACGGGCTCCAGGATAGCGATGATTTCCTCCAGCGCGGCGCGTGTCCCGCGCTCCGCGAGCTGCTCCTCCAGCTCGGCGGTGGCCAGCGGATCCGGGGGCCGGAGCGACGATATGGCCGCGACGAGTGCCGCCGAGCGGTCCGGGCTGCCGTCGGCCCGCGGCTGAGCCACCGGCTTGGCGAAGGCGACGTTGACGCCCTGCCGGTCGAGGGCCCGCACCAGTCCGAGGCAGACTCTGGCCAGGCCGACACCGGCACCGGTCGGTACAACGAGCAGGCTCTTGGCCATGGGTCATCCTTAGGTGCTGGCGAGAGCACGGCTGCTGCCGGCTATCACACGGGCGGTGTCACGGGCGATCAGGAGCTCCTCGTCCGTCGGGACGACGAGGGCCTGGACCGGACCACCGAGGCTGATCCGCCCTCCGGTGTGCCGGCCGTTGTCGGCATTGGCCTGGACGTCCTCCGTCAGGCCGAGGAAACCCAGACGGCTGAGCACCATGCTCCGGACCAGAGCGCTGTTCTCGCCGATGCCGCCGGTGAAAATCAGCGCGTCGAGCCGCTCCAAGCCGACCACGAGCCCTGCGATCGCCTTGGCCAGGCGGTAGACGAAAACCTCGACCGCGAGCTGGGCCCGCTCGTTCCCGGCCGCGGCCGCGGCTTCGACCGTGCGCATGTCGCTGCCCACGCCCGCGAGCCCGCCCAGCCCGCTGTCGGTGTTGAGCGCCATGATGAGCTGGCTCGCGGTCATGCCGGTCTGGCCGGCCATATAGTCGATGAGCCCAGGGTCGACGTCGCCGGAGCGGGTCCCCATCACCAGGCCCTCCAGCGGGGTCAGCCCCATCGTGGTGTCCACCGACACGCCATCGCGCACCGCGGTTGCGCTGCACCCGTTGCCGAGGTGGGCGGTGACCAGCCGTAGCTCGCGGGGCGGCCGGCCGAGCAGGACGGCGGCCTGCTCGCTGACGAAGCGGTGACTCGTGCCGTGGAACCCGTAACGCCGCACGCCATGCTGCGTGTACCACTCCTCGGGGACTGCATAGCGGAATGCGTACGCCGGCATCGTGTGATGAAACGCGGTGTCGAACACGGCGACCTGCGGCAGATCTGGCCGGAAGACGCTGATGGCATCGATGCCGGCGAGGTTCGCCGGGTTGTGCAGCGGCGCCAGGTGACTGATCGTGCGCAACGCGGCGAGGACTGTATCGTCCACCAGGATCGAGGCGCTGAACCGCTCTCCGCCGTGCACCACCCGGTGACCCGCTCCGAGCAGCCGAACGCCACCGTCCGAGGCTGCCACCAGCTCGAGCACCCGGGCCACTACCGCCTGGTGATTGCCTCCGGGAAGCCCTTCTTCGACGGCCGCCGCCGGAAACCACTGAATCCGCAGCACGGCCTTGGGCGTACCGAGCCGCTCGCCCATCCCCGCCATGAGACGCTCCCCGGTGGCGGGGTGCACGAGCGCGAACTTGACGGACGAACTGCCCGAGTTCAGTACCAGCACCCAGCCGTCCGGCGGGCCGCTCACGGCAGCCTCCCGGGGTGCCTCCTGCCTGCTAATGCTCGCTCGAAGATCGCGGCAAAGCCCCAGCGCAAGCCCGCGGACGGTACGACGGCAGCTGGCAGATCGTTCATGACGTTCCCTCTTACATGTCCAGGTTACATGTCCAGGCCGCCGTTGACGGCCCAGATCTGGCCGACGATCTGGGCGGACTCGCCGACGGCCAGGAAGCACACGACGCGGGCGAGTTCCTAGGGCCGGCCGGGCCGGCCGACAGGAATCTGTCCCCTCGGATTCGCGGTGATTTGGGCACCTGCCGGAAGGGCACTCTATGCTGATAGACTACACATTAGGTCTACAGTGTAGACCTACGTTAATTCGGTTGTTATCCCACGTTAATTCGGCTTATCGGCATATGTCAACGCCGTAGACCTACGAACCGAGGCCTGCGGTAGGATTCTCGGCTCGAGCCCAGCCGAGGGCGAGATGAGAGAGGGTGCCGCGATGCCCCCGCCGCCTGTCGGCCGCGCCGCTGCTGAGTCCAGCGCGATCGGTGACGGGAGGATCACCCGGGAGCTGGTACTGGCCGCCGCGCTGGACATCATCGACCGCGAGGGCGCCGAGGCCCTGTCCATGCGCCGGCTCGCCCGCGCGCTCGGCCGGGACCCGATGATCTTGTACCGGCATGCGCCGAACAAGGCGGCCCTCCTCGACGGTGTCGCCGAGATGGTCCTGGGGCAGCTGACGGTCGACGCAACTGACCCGGACTGGGCCGGCCAGTTGCGTTCCGTCGCCCGCAGTTACCGCGCGCTCGCCCTGGCCCATCCGCATGTGGTACCGCTGCTCGTCACGCGGCCGCTGGCCACGCCGCTGGCGCTGCGCCCCCATGGCACACTCCGCCCGCTCGAAAACGTCCTCGTGCTGCTGACCCGGGTCGGCTTCAGCGGCCCCGACGCACTGCACATCTACCGGGCCCTGTTCGGCTTCCTGCACGGGCACGTGCTCGACGAACTCCAGGAGCTCGTCGATAATCCCAACGAGACCGACGACCTGCTGCGGCTGGGGCTGCACCGGCTGCCGATCGGTGAGTTTCCCCTCCTGCGCAGTCTCGCCCCCGTGCTGGCGAACTACGACGGCGTCGCCGAGCTCGAACGCGGCCTCGACATCCTGCTCACCGGGCTTACCGCCGCCCTTACTCCGCAGCCCAGATCCGTCCGCGCGTGAGGGCAGCACGCTCACGGCGGAAGCGGCCGCAAACCGAAGATGCCGCAGGCCGCGGGCCCAGCATCGTCTGCTGGGCCCGCGGCCTGCGCCTCGTGATCGCCGGTCGCGGCGGACCGGCCGGTATGGCAGCTACCTCGTGATCAGTGCGGCTCGGCGGCCCGGATCGCGCCGTCGGACGACAGGCTGTCCGCCGGTGCGGGGCTGATCGCGGCTGCGGCCTCTGCCGTCTGCGCCAGGGCCCGCAGCTCCTCCAGCCGCCGCCGGGACGGCAGCAGCAGGACTGCCACCACAGCGCCGACTCCGAACAGCACCGCGGACACCGTGAACGCCACCGTGTAGCCGTGCACCGCGGCCGTGGCCGTGGCCAGCTGTCCGGCGTGGTGCGCGGTCAGGTAGGTGGCCGTCGCCGTGAGCGCCACCGTGCTCAGCGCCGCGGTGCCGATCGAGCCGCCCACCTGCTGCATGGTGTTGACCAGGGCCGAGGCCACGCCCGAGTCCTTCCGGGCCACGCCGGCGGTGGCGGTGTTGATGGCGGGCGAGAAGATCATGCCGAAGCCCAGGCCCATGGCCACCAGCGCCGGCACGATCTGCACTGCGTAGCTGGAGGTCACGGTGAGCTGGGTCAGATAGGTCATCGCGCCGCCGGCCAGCACCATGCCGCTCACGATGAGGTTCCGCGGCCCGACCCGCGGCAGCAGCACGATGCTGGAGACGTTGGAGGAGAGCAGAATGCAGGCGATCATCGGCAGGAAGGCCAGCCCGCTGGTCACCGGGCTGTAGTGCTTGATCGTCTGGAGGTAGTACGTGAGGAACAGGAAGACGCCGAAGATCGCGATCCCGGACAGGCCGACCGAGATGTAGGAGCCGCCCCTGGCCCGGTCCAGGACCACGCGCAGCGGCAGCAGCGGGTGACTGACCCGGCTCTCCGCGAACGCGAAGGCGGCCAGCAGGATCACTCCGCCGACGAGGGAGCCGATGGTCAGCGCGGCGGTCCAGCCGGCGGTCTCCGCATGGGAGAACCCGAAGACGATGAGGAACAGGCCGGCCGAGGCGAGCACGGCTCCCGCCCAGTCCATCCGCGGACGGATGTCCGGCCGGTTGGTCTGCATGTAAACCAGGGCGCCGGTCACCGCGATGGCGGCGAAGATCAGGTTGACGTACAGGCACCAGCGCCAGGAGAAGTACTGCGTCAGGACCCCGCCGAGAATAAGGCCCACGGCACCGCCGCCAGCTGCCACGGAGCCGAAGACGCCAAACGCCCGGCCGCGCTCGCGCGGGTCGCGGAACGTGCTGACCAGGGTACCCAGGGCGGAAGGGGCGAGGATGGCGCCAAAGGCGCCCTGCAGCGCCCGGGCGGTCACGAGCATGCCGAACGAGGTGGCGGCGCCGCCGAGCGCCGATGCGAGGGCGAACCCGATCAGGCCGATAATGAAGATCCGTTTGCGGCTGAACATGTCGCCCAGCCGGCCGCCGACCAGCAGCAGGCTGCCGAACGCCAGGGCGTACGCGGTCACTACCCACTGCCGGTCGCTGTTCGGGAAGTGCAGGGCAAGCTGAGCCGACGGCAGGGCGATGTTCACCACGGTGGCGTCCAGCACCACCATGAGCTGGGCGATCGCCACAATGACGAGGATGAGCCAGCGATGGCTGTTTTCCGCGGGCCGCGGGCCGTTGGCAATAGGTGTGACAGATGACATGGCGAGCTATACCCCCGGGTGAAAGACGTGGGTCAGGGTCATGACGGCGGGGCGTAGCGTGCCGGTCATGCTGGGACCGCCGGTGCGCCCGGGGCGGCTGACGCCGCGATCAGCTGCTGGGCCGCCTCGTCCAGGCTGCCGAGCAGGCGGAGCAAGGTTTCCCGGTCCGTCTCGCTCAGCGAGCCGAAGATGTGCGTGAGCAGCCGCTCCCACGTGGCGTTCGCCACGTCCAGGGCGGTCCGGCCCGCGTCGGTGATCGCGACCAGCTTGGCCCGGCGATCTACCGGGTCCGGCCGGCGCTCGGCCATGCCGAGACGCTCCAGCCCGTCGACGATGTCGGTGATGGAGTGCGGGGACAGCGCGAAATCGGCCGCCAGCACGCTCTGCCGGGTCGGCCCCTGCTCGCAGAGACGCCGGAGTACCTTGGTCCGGGCCATGGACAGGCCGCATCCGGCCATCTCATCGTTGACGGCCCGGAACATCCGGTGGTGGACGGCGAGGTACCGTTCCCCCACCTGCTCAGGCGTGATCATTGCTGCCCCTTCTGGCATCCAACGACGGTGGGCTTCCTCACATTGAGGGCCCGCACGTTGATACCTGTAATAATGAGGCACCTCACGGATTTATTTCCGTGCGCTGGTCACTCGGATCCTTGTCGACCGGGCGGATCATTCTCGCCCGCGATGTGAAGCCCCGCTTCAGCGAACTCCCCGGAGTAAGCGCTCTGGATGCCTGACGAAGCCGCCGAACCGGGTTCCGGGCCGCGCTGTGCTCCGCGGTCGGCGCTATCCCGCCTCCCTGGCGCGGGCGACGAGGTGAAATACCCGGCTGAGCTGGCGGTAGGGGTCCCGGCGGCTGGCCTCCAGTTCAACGGCGGCCACGGCCCGGACCTCGTAGGGATCAGCGGCGACGTCCATCCAGTCGGTGAAAAGCCACACGCCATACCAGGCCGCTGGCTCCGCTCCGCTGGCCCGCAGCAGCTCTTCCAGCTCCGGGACAGTATCCGCCCGGGTATCGACACCAAGGACCCCTTGCTCACGGCGGGCGCCGAAGGCCGCCAGCGCATCGGCCCAGCGGTGTTCCAACGCGGGACGGATGGCCAGGGTCGCGGCGTTGAGGGCCATCACCGACACCACGCCGCCGGGGGCGGTGCACGCGCACAGCGAGCCGATCAGCGGGTCAGGATCTTCGACGTACATGAGCACGCCGTGGCAGAGCACCGCCGCGAAGCGCTGGCCTTCGGTCGCGGCCGCGGCGTCCTCCCCGCGGGCCCGTAGCAGCCGGACGTGGCCGCGGACTTCCGGAGCTTCTCTCGTTAGCCGATGCTCAGCCTTGGCCAGCATTGCTGGAGAGGGATCGAGAAGGGTCACCTCGTAGCCCGCCCGGGCCAGCGGGAAGGATTGATGGCCCGCCCCGCCCCCTACGTCCAGGACGGTCGCCGGAGGACTGGGGAGGTGGTCCAGGAGCTGGTGATGGAGCACGTAGGTACGGACCTGCCCCTTTACCGTCGCGTACGCCTCCGCCACGAACTCGTCGGCCAGAGCTGCCCAAGGGTCGCCGTTCATGGGGACCCATCCTGGCATCGGCCGCGGACCGCCCGCGGCATTGGAGCACGGGCCGCAGGCCGGGATCTAGCCGGAGGTGCTCGACCGTTCGTGCGCGTCCGTCGCGCTGGCCCTGGCCGTGGTGGCCCTCGCCACCAGGATCGACAAGGAGCCCACGTCGTGACCAGACCGGACGTTCTCGCGGCAGCTTCGGCGATTGGCCGCCCTTGCTGAGGCAAAGAACGGCTCAGGGCTTGGTGAACATATCCCGCGGCTTGCCCCGCTTGTGGCTGGACACTTCTGCCCGGGTGAGCATTGACATACGTGCGGCCAAGATGGTAGCGGTTGGCTAAATCTGTGCCTGCCCTGGACCCGGGCAGTAGCAGCAGCTACTGGCCTCGGAGGCGGAGTGATATGGGCAGTCCACCGGCAGGCCTGGCCTATGGGAGCAGGTGACGCGACAGAGGCAAAGCGGCCGCCAATCCCGGTCGGCGGCACGATCGTGGCAGCGGCACGCGCAGCCAAACGCGATCCATGGCGGATCCTCGCCGCGGCCATCGTGGTGTCAGTGGTGACGGGAGTGCTGGACATCGTTGCGAACGATCTCGTCGACAAGACGAACCTGCCGCTGGTGCTCGTGACCAGTTTTAGCGCCACGGGCGCGGCTACTTTCGGCGACGTGTTCCTGTCCGGCTTCCTGTGCCGGATCGTAGGCGACGCCGAGCAGGGCACCCAGGCCTCGCAGCGGCTCTCTATCCGGCAGGTGGCTGCGGATTTGCCGTGGCGCCGCCTAGTCGGAGCGGACCTGATGGTTGCCCTGCTTGTCATCATCGGCCTGGTGGCGCTGATCATCCCCGGCCTGATCGTGATTACCATATTCGCGGTGACCGGGCCGGTCATCGAGATCGAGCGGCGGCCCGTCTTCAGCGCGCTGCGCCGGTCCGCCGCCCTGGCCCGGCAGCATTTCTGGACGGTGGCGCTGCTCGGCACGCTGCCGCTGCTCCTCAGCTACTTGCTGGAATCGCAGGTTCCGCACCCGGACGGGCCTGGGGCGATTCTCACGTTCATAGCCGTCCGGTGCATCGGCGAGGCCATCGTGCAGGCAGCGACCGGCCTGCTCCTGGTCGAGCTCTGCTACCGCCTGCGCGACGCGGACCTTCAGCGCGCGGCCGCGCCCGCCGCATGATCGCCGTGACCTGTGGCTGCGCACTGACTCCGGCGCAGCCGTGTGATCGGCTACGCCAACCCGGGACAGAACCCGGGCCCATCATGCCAGGGGCTCTATCCTCGGGACCGGTTCCAGAGTCGGTCGTGTTACAGCAGGGTGGTGACGGCCTTGACTTCGGTGTAGTTGTTGAGTACCTCGTGACCCATCTCGCGTCCCCAGCCGGACTGCTTGTATCCGCCGAACGGCAGCGCCGCGTCGAACACGTTGTAGCAGTTGATATAAATACTGCCGGCTCTGATCTTCTTGGCCAGCGCGTGTGCCTTGGAGATGTCCTTGGTCCAGATGCCCGCGCCGAGGCCATACGGGGTGTCGTTGGCTGCGGCAGCGACCTCGTCCAGGTCGCTGAACGGAGCAGCGACCACCACCGGCCCGAAGATCTCCTCGCGCACGACCGTCATCTCCGGGTGCGTATTGGTGAGCACGGTGGGTTCGACGAAGTAGCCGCGATTGCCGTGGCGCCCGCCACCAGACAGGGCGGTGGCGCCTTCGGCTATGCCGGAGTCGACAAGGCCGGTCACGCGGCGCAGCTGCTCATCGGAGACCAGCGGGCCCATCTGCGTGTCTTGCTCCAGTCCGGGGCCGAGCTTGATGGACTTGGCGATCTCGGCGACGCCGTCGACCACCTCGTCGAAACGGCCTTCCTGGACGTACAGGCGCGACCCGGCGACGCAGCACTGCCCGTGGTTGAAGAAGATCGCACCGGCGGCGCCCGCGATCGCGCTGTCGTCGGCATCGTCGAACACGACGTTGGGGCTCTTGCCGCCGAGTTCCAGGCTCACCTTCTTCAGGTTTCCCGTCGCCGCATTGGCGATCAGCTTGCCTACCTCAGTGGAGCCGGTAAAGGCAATCTTGTCGACGTCATGGTGTGACGCCAGGGCTGCGCCCGCGGTCTCGCCGAAGCCCGGCACGACGTTCACCACTCCGGCGGGGATTCCGGCCTCGGCGATGAGCTCGGCCAGCCGCAGCGCGGTCAGCGGGGTCTGCTCGGCGGGCTTGAGCACCACGGTGTTACCCG
>JBEKCN010000053.1:0-9646 GCA_050014855.1 Streptosporangiaceae bacterium
CGTCCCGGTCCTGCTCGTAGGTCATGGTGGCGGTCGGCCATCCCCAGGCCGCCCCGAACATCGCCCACAGGCGGGTCCGCGAACCCATGACCGCCGGGTAGTCCAGGTCCAGGTCGTCGGCGTTGATCGGGCGCAGGTGGTAGCCGCCGGTACGGCCACCCGGACCGGATGCTCAAAGCCTCGCGGCAGCCAGCCCATGCCCGGAAGCCTAACCGCGGAAGGCCGCTTCCCAGCGGGCGGGTCAGCCCGTCCAGAGCGCGTCGAGATCGGCGTCGATGCGCGCGGCCAGCTGCCCCGTGCGGGCGGGCAGCGGCGCGGGCGGCTCGGCCTGCACGGAGTCACACGCGGCCAGCGCCTGCGCATCGAGGAACCGGCTCAGCTGGCCGTAGCTGTGCCGGTCGTCACTGGCCAGGCGGTGATGGTGCAGGCGCATCGGGGCATACAGGAACAGCTGGTCGCGGGCCCGGGTGACCGCGACGTAGAACAGCCGCTGCTCCTCGGCCAGTCCTTCCCTCGAGCTCAGCGCCATGTCGCTGGGCACGGCCCCGTCGACCAGATGAGGCAGATGCACCACGGGCCACTCGAGCCCCTTGGCCGAATGGACGGTCGAGATGACGAGGAAGTCCTCATCCTGGCGCGGCGGTCCGGCCAGGCCGGACGCGGAAACGGGCGGGTCCAGGGCCAGCTCGACGAGCGCGTCGTGCAGCGACGGACGGCTCGCCGCCGCGTCGGCGAGCCGTTCCAGGTCGGCCAGGCGGATGTCCGCGTCCGGATACCGGGCCTGCAGGGGCTCGCGCAGCGCGGCGAGCACGGCCGCGGCCCGCTCCCCCGCCGGTTCCACCGCGATGGCGCCGGCCAGGCCGCCGATGGTCGCGGCCAGAGCATCCCGCGCCCGCCGCGGTGCAGTGTCGACGGCTTCCTTCCAGCGGTCGAACGGGCCAGGCTCGGCCGGGCGCACGACGTCCATGAACCGCCGGGCGTGCGCCGGGCCGATGCCGTCGTGCAGCCGGAGCACCCGGAACCAGGCCACGTCGTCCGCTGGATTGGCCACGATCCGGGCGGCGGCCATGAAGTCCTTGACGTGCGCGGCCTCGGTGAACCGCAGCCCGCCGTACTTCACGAACGGGATACCGCGGGCCGTCAGCTCCACCTCCAGCACATCGCTGTGGTGCGCGGCGCGCACCAGCACCGCCTGGTCGCGCAGATCGGTTCCAGCTTCGTGGGCGTCCAGGACCCGGGTGCAGATCTCACGGGCCTGGGTCGCCTCGTCGTGGCAGCGGACCAGGACGGGGCGGCTTCCGGCCGCCCGGGCCGCGGTCAGCGCCAGCTCGAATCCGCCGGCCTGCGGGCGTACCGCATTGGCCAGCTTCAGCACCGCAGGCCCGGACCGGTAGTTGCTGACCAGCCGCACGACGGTCAGACCGGGAAAGGTGACGGCCAGCTGGTGCAGGTGCTCCGGATTGGCGCCGCGGAAAGCGTAGATGGCCTGGGCGTCATCCCCGACGCAGGTCAGGCGGCCGGCTTCCGGGCACAGGAGCCGGACGATATCGGCCTGGATCGCGTTCACGTCCTGGTACTCGTCGACCAGCACGGCATCGAACATTCCCCGCAGGACCGGCCCGGCACCGGGATCGGACAGCGCGGCCCGCCACAACAGCAGCAGGTCGTCGAAGTCGACCAGGCCATGGCTCCGCTTGTGCGCGACATAGCTGCGGAACAGCTCCGCGAGCTGGCTTGTGTAGTCCGTACACCAGGGGAAGCCGCGGCGGACAACCTCGGCCACCGTCGTCTGGGTGTTCACGCAGCGGGTGTATATGTCGGCGCAGACCGCCGCGCGCGGCGCCCGGCGCTGGGTTCCCACCAGGCCGTGCTCCTCCCGGCGGGCGTCCAGCAAGTCGGCCACGTCCGACGGGTCAATGACGGTGAACTCCGGCGGCAGGGCGAACGACTCGGCGTGCTGGCGGATGATCCGGTGGGCGATGGCGTGAAAGGTCCCGCCGGTGATCCGGCCGCCGGCCGACCGGGCGCGGGGCGCCGCGCGGGACAGCATGTCCTCGGCAGCCCGGCGGGTGAAGGTCAGCAGCAGGATCCGGCTGGGCTGTATCCCCTGCTGGCACAGCCAGGCCGCGCGAGCCACCAGCGTCCGCGTCTTCCCGGTACCGGCTCCCGCCAGGATAAGCAGCGGGCCGCCGTCATGGGTGACCGCCTGGTGCTGTTCCTCGTTGAGCCCGTCCAGCGCGCTCGCCACTTCGAACATGAAGACGAATCTAGCCAGAACATCCCGTCCTGACCCGATCGCCACGCTAAAACACCGTGCGGGAGATCAATCCGCGGCGATCGCAGCGCCCGTCTCCCAGGGCGGCAGGCCAGCAGCGGATACGTCAGGCCGCGTACCCGGTCACCTTCTCCACCACCATCCGCACCACCACGCGGACCGCGCCGGGCCGGTCCTCACCGGGGTCCTTGCCGTCGTACTTCCAGGAGAGCTGGGTATCGAGCTGCCGTCCGGTATCTGGTGTCATCGACACCCGGCCCCGCAGTTCCACGTAGTTCTCCGGGTCCGACGAATCGATGACGGCGACGCTGACCCGGGGGTCGCGGAGCATGTTGCGATGCTTCACGCGTCCCGCCACGGTCGAGAACAGCAGGTCGCCACCGTCGCGGCCCACCCAGATCACGGAGGTCTGCGGGCTTCCGTCGGGATTCACCGTGGCCAGAACCGCGTAGTTCCTGCCGTCGAGCAGCTTGGCCGTCGCGTCGCTGAGAGGGTGTGCCATGACGGCACGGTAACAGCGGGAAACTCCGGCCGCCGGCGTCCTGCCCCTGGCCGCCGGCCTCGCCGGAATCTGAGCCGCCCCCGGCACCGGAGCTTAGGCCGGCTGTTCCGCCTGAGGCTGCCGGACGACCTCCAGCGCGTCCCCGGTTCAACCTCACGACTTCGTGTCCGCGCACTTCCCGGCGGCGCTGGAGTACGCGCTGATAGCACTGGCGCCCGCTTCGAGCTGGGGCACGGCTCCGCTGGCATCACCGTTCGCGATGGCCGTGCCGGCCGCCGCGTAGTCGGCGGTCAGCGCTTTCCACGAGGCGGGATCGACGGGAGGCGCGGGCAGTGTTGCGGCGGCGATGGCGTCTGAGGTGAGTTTGCGGCCCGCGGCCTTGACCCCAGACGGGTTGTTGGCGCTGGCATCGGCCGACAGCGCCCCGGTGTCCGCGTACAGCGCCCGCACCGATGCCTCGCCGCGCTGGTCCCAGGTCGCCTGCTGCAAGCAGACGGCCTGCGCCTGATCCTGAGCCGCCGCGGCAGCGCTCCGGCTGGCGGCCGGACTCGCGGCGTGCCGGAACGAACTGCCGCAGCCCGCCAGCGCGGCCAGGGTAAAGGCTGCTCCCGCCAGGGTGACAACGACCGGGCGCTTCATCGCATCCTTCCTGGACCCGGCTGGGGAGCGAGTTGAGCGTGCATCCCGCCGCTACATCAGATAGTACCTGGCCGATTACTCTGAGTACTATAGCGGCGTGTGACCCCGGGCCTGCGTTACAGGGTGCCGCTGCGCTCCAGGCCGAGGTAGGCGAGCCAGCCGGCCGGGATCGGCAGCCAGAACGTCGCGACGCGGAAGACCAGTACCGCCGGGATGGCCTCGTGCGCCGGAATGCCCAGGCCGGTGAGCCCGGCGGCCAGCACGGCCTCCACGCCCCCCAGGCCACCAGGGGTCGGGGCCGCCGAGCCGACCGCGTTACCGGCCAGGTAGACCACCGCGGCGGGCAGGATCGCGGGGTGGGCGCCGACCGCGTACAGCGCCGCGAAGAACGCCACCAGGTACGACGCGGTCAGCAGCAAGTTCGCGGCCGCGCTGAGCGCGAGCCGCGCGGGGTGGGACAGCGCGTCCAGGAACCGCGGCCAGACGCCGCGCAGGAGCGGCCAGACCGTCCGGCCGATCTGTTCCCGGGTCTTCGGGATGGCCAGCAGGATGCCCGCCGCGGCGGCGATCACCGCCAGGCCGACGAGCACGTCGGTGCCGGGCACCAGATGGAACCGGCTCAGCCCGGATCCGGTCAGCAGGCCGAGCACCACGAACAGCAGCACGGTGGTGACCACGTTCACCAGCTGCGACAACGTCACCGCGGCGGTGATCGTGCTCTCGTCCACGTCCTGACGGCGCAGGTAGCGGGCGTTGACCGCCACGTGCCCGACGGTCGGCGGCAACGCGACGCCGACGAACGCGGTCGAGAGCTGGACGAGGAACCCGCGGACCGGGGACAGCCGCTTCGGCACGAACGCGGCCAGGTTCATGGCGGCGGCGAAGTAGGTGACCGCGGAGGCGGCGAGGGCGGCGGCGAACCAGCCCAGGTTGGTGTGGCTCAGCGTGCCGAGCAGGTTCACCTTGGAGAGCTCGCCGATGAGCAGGTACGCGGCGATGGTCAGGGCCACCGCGCTGAGGACGGTCCGCCACCGGAACCGCTCCAGCCGGGCCACGGGGACCTCATCCGTGTCCGGTCCCAGCAGCGCGTGCCGGACCTCGGTCAGGCACCCTTCCGCGCTGCGCATCGCCGACCAGCCCCAGGGAGCCAGGGCGAGCGGCTGCATGACCGCGGCGATGGCCCGCTCATCCACCGGGCCGTACCCCGCCCGCAGCGCCTGCACGGCCCGGTCCGGGCCAGCGAGCCGCCCGAGGGTGGCCAGCAGCTGGGCCAGGTCGAGCCGCCGGACCAGCACACTGGCGCCGGGCAGCGCCGCGTCCAGCGAGCTGAACCCGGCGGACGACTCAGTCACCAGCAGGTTTTCGGCCCGCAGGTCGCGGTGGGCCAGGCCGATGTTGTGCAGGGACCGCAGCGAGGCGAACAGCGCGGTGGCGGTCTCCAGGCTGACCAGGCCGTCGAGCGGTTTACCGCGCGGCCTGGCTATCGCGAGCGCCAGCGTCTCGTTCGGCATCTCCTCCAGCAGCCGCACTGACGGGCAGGGCACCCCGGTCCGCTCGGCCAGCGCGCTGGCCAGCGCCAGTTGCTGCAGCTGAACCCGGGAGCTGACCAGGCCGTGCCCGGCCACCACCGGCCGCAGCCGGATCAGGGCCCACAGCTGCTGGGCCAGGCCCGACCCGCGCGTGTCCCGGTCCGCGAGATCTACGTCGACCGGGGTGCCGTCGTGCAGCGTGCCTTCCAGCTGGCCCTGGTTCTTGGGGTCGGCGGCCGAGAGGTCAGCGATGTCGACGCCGTGGCGGGTCAGCCAGGCCTTGAGCTCGCCAATCGCGGGCCGGACCGACCCGGCGCGCAGCAGCCAGCGCACCAGCCAGCCGACCATCAGCCCGCCGAACAGCACGATCACGACGGCGAACGGGGTCAGTGTGTTGACGGCCAGCCCGGTGAGCAGCAGGGCGGCGGCGGAGACTATGCACCATCGCGACCAGCGCGAACGCCGCCTCATGTCGCTTCCGACCAGGAACGCCACGTAGGCGCCGTCGACCACGAACAGGGTGGGGTTCTTGCCGTGGGTCACCGCGCGCGCTACGGCGCCGTTCTCTGCCTCCCAGATGATCCAGGTCACGATCGCGGTCGCGGCGGCGGCGGCCGCGGCGGCCGCGGCGTTGCGGGCGTCCCGCCACTGGCTGCGCACCAGGACGAACAGGATCGCGACAGCAAACAGGAAGCAGCCGACCCCGGCGATCACCGAGGCGATGGACGACAGCCAGCGCGGGATGTGCTCGAGCCAGTGCGAGACATCGTCGGCCACCTCGGTGCTGCCCAGCGGCAGCGCCCGGATCGACCCGATCACGATCGCCTCGACGGCCAGCGACAGGACCGCGAACAGCAGGTCCAGGGGACGGCGCACGCGTACCTGAGCCGCTGGCTCCGCTGGCGGGGAGGTCACATCGGCGGTCTGCTCCGCCTTGACGGCATCAGGACCCGGCAGTTCCGCCCCTCCCTCCGGCCATGTTCTTATCCGGCGAGTTACCTGGCATAACACTCGGCATTCCCCGGTATCGGGCGGGCAAAGATCTCTCTCTCGTAACGTACAGGGCGATCGAGTCTCAGGCCCAATGTCGCGCTAGGGGTCGCCGGGCACGACCACGCCGGTCTCGTAGGCCAGGATCACGGCCTGGACCCGGTCCCGCAGCCCGAGCTTGGCCAGCAGGTTGCCGACGTGCATCTTGACGGTCGCCTACGCCGCGAGTTCACCCACGTCCAGCGGGTCGCGACGTTCTGGAACGGGCTCGGGGTCAGTGACGATGAGCAGGGCGTGCCGGTCTACCTGGCCACCGGGCTGAAGTCGTCCTGGGCGCGTGCCTGGCCCGCGTTCCGCGGCTACTTCTGAGGGCCAGTCATTCCTGAGACACTTTGAGCCGGTCCCGGGCGCTTGACGACTCCGACGCGGGCACGAGCCGACCTGCCTTGCCCAGCCCGAACGGCGGCATGTTTCCGTAGACCGCTTCGTACTCACCCGCCCGTACCAGGTACGTTTCGTGCCAGATCCCGGTCCGGTCGCTTCGGCCGACCCGGCGCCAGTAACTCCGCCAGACCGCCAGGTGCGGGTCGTCGGCGTCCCTGGCGAACGCCTCCAGATGGTCGAACGAGCGCCAGTACTGCACGATGGTGGGCAAGCCCATCTGATAGCCGAGCAGCCCCTTTTCCGGATGCGCGACCAGGTAGTCGAGCATGTGCTTCATACCTAGGCGGCCGCCGAGGTCTGCGAAACTGCGGAGCGGGTTGGACTTGCTGAACCGCGCCCCGATCAGGAAGACAACGAAGTCGCCCTCGATTTCAGCCATCATCCGCCGGCCAGCGATCTGAGTCATGATGCCTCCCCCGAGTGTGGCCTTAGCGTAGATCGATCACGGGCAGAGAACCAGGCGGGCAAAGACGGCAGATGAGAGCTGTTCGTTTCGAGGGGCAGGCCGATGGATGTGCTGATCGAGGACGCCACCTTCGTCACGATGCCGAGCCCGGAACGGGCCCGGACACTGAGGGCTCAGCGGCGCCGAAGGCGGCCAACGCGGCGCCACGGCCGGCGCCACGTTGGCCGTGGCGCCGGGGCCGTATCCGGGGCCTCCCGATCCGTGGCCGCGGGGCCGGTGCCCCTGGCCAGGCCCGCGGACCGCGCCTGTTCCCACCGGCTGACCATGGTTTCCTCATCCACCAGGGGCACGAAGATGGGCGGCCCAATTGAGTTGCGCCGCCAGTCCATAATCCGCCGGTTGAGCTGTTCGACCGTGTCCCGCACCGCCCGCTCGGAGGGCAGTCCCGGCAGGGCCGCGGTCAGCCGTTCGCTTTCCTTGCGCAGCTTGAGCGGAGTCGGCAGGAGCTCCTCGGTCGATACGCCCTCCCGGCGCAGGTAGTCCCGCAGCCAGGCCTGGGTGTAGTCCGTTTCCTCCTTGGCCGGGATCGGCTTGCCCGTGCCGGGCAGGTTGTCGAACACGCCTCGCTTCTCGGCCTCGATGACCTGCTGGTCGATCCATGAGGGAAAGCTCTTCTCCGGCGGTTTACGCTCTGTCATCCTCATGCACTCTCATTGGCACCCGCGGTCACTCGCGGCCCCTTCCCGGTCCCCCTCTGTCCAACACTCCGGCAACGGAGAGAATGCCGGGATGGGTGCCACTACTGTCGTGAACCTCAAGGGCCATCGCGATGATCCCGGGTACGCCGATGTGATCTACGTGGGGCGGGCGATGCACCGGGGCGGCTGGCAGCTGACGGCCTCGCCGCTGGCCAATCCCTTTCGCCCCGGCCCCGACGGCAGCCGCGCGGAGGTCGTGGCCAAGTACCGCGACCACCTCCTGGCACGTCCTGACCTGCTGGCCCTGCTGCCCGGGCTTCGCGGGCACCGGCTCGGCTGCTGGTGCGTGCCCGAGCCGTGCCATGCCGAAGTCCTCGCCGCGCTCGCCGACACCGGGTCGTGAACGGCGGACCGCGGACCGGCATGAGCGCTGTTGCGGGCGTCGAGCCCCCGGGCGCCCTTCATTACCGCTCACCGGACGACCTGCGTGCCCTTTTGCATTAAGGGTCTGCTAATTGGCGCGGGCCTGCACGGTGCAATTAATGCGCGGATTCACGCCCGCGTAGTTGAGCGGCCCGGCGGCGATGGTCGCCGCGATGGTGCCGGCCTTGGTGCAGCTGCCGATGGGCCCGTTGTAATAACCTCGCTGCCCGGCGGCGATACCGCCGATGACCAGCCAGACGATGAGAAGTAGCGACCCGATGTGCATGGGGACCTCGCTCAGAAGATCTGTTGCGCATAAATAGACGGCCAGTTATGCTGGCCTGTTCTTGTGTTATCCTGGCGCCAGAAAAGAGCGTACCCGGGCGCGGCGGTGCTTTACCCCGTATGCGTTGCCCCGGCACCTTTTTCCAGGAACCTGGAATATGGCCAATTCCAGGGTCCCGGCCCAGCGGCGTCTTCAGCCTGGTTCCCGGCGTCGGCCAACCTGCGGGTCAGGTAGCGCCGGACGCTTCGATGGCACCGACCGCCCAGATGAACACCCGGCCAGAACTTTTCTTCGCGGCTGCTACCCGGTCCCCGATTCGGGCGGCGCGGCAAGGCGGGCGCGCCAGCGACGGAACCGGCCCGCCAGCCGGTGCTGGCCCGCCGCGTCCAGCCGCACGATGTGGTCGTCGAGGTAGTGCCGGTACAGCGCGAGCAGGTCCCGGTTCAGCAGCACGGCCGCCGCGCTGGCGGCCGGCGGTTCATGACGCCAGGCCAGGGCCGCACGGACCAGGCCGGTGCCGGGGACCCCGGGGCTGGCCAGGTACCGTTCGGCAGCCGCGGCGTTGGTCCCCACCCGGCCGGTCTGGGCGGTGAACAGGAAACGGACCGGGAACAGCACGACCTTCGTGATCCGCTGGGGCCCGCGGGTGGCCAGCCGCGCCGGGTCACGGATGTCGGCCAGCGCGCCATCGTTCCCGGGACGCACCCGGACCCAGGCCACGGCACGCCCCGGCAGCGGGGGGGCCCCGCCCAGGTAGCGGAGCGCGAACTCGGCGCCGCCCACGAGCAGTTCGGTCTGCCCGGGGCGGGCCAGCCCCTCCCGGGCGTCCCGCCCGGTGAGCAGGCGCCCGTGCTCGAGCAGATCCAGCCGGTCCAGCGGGGGGAACCGGCCGCCACGGGCCTGCCCCCGAAGGGCCGATGGCGTGGCCCAGAACACCGACAGCCGCTCGTGCAGCGCCGATCCCCCGGCTCGTACGCCCCGGGCCACCGTACGGACCGTGAGCCGGTCCGATATCCGTCGTGGATCTTCCATAATGAGCCCGAGATCGACATCACTGACCAGCGGGCTGAAACCGCCGTGGGCCAGGCTGCCCAGCGCATAGGCGGCGGCGAGACGGGTGCCGAGCGCGGCCCGGTAGGCGGCCACCGCGTCCGCCAGCACCGCCTCACCGGAGCCCGGGCCGGCGGTCCCTTGTGCCGCGTCCACTGATCACGAAGCCATCGGAGGGCTACCAGACGCGGGCCCGGTTGGGCATGTTACGGGCGTTACCAAGAACGGACGGGGACCAAAGATGGCCGTGGCGCGACACATGCGTACCTCGCGAAGACGAAGACGGTTCTTTCGGCAGCGTTGCCGTCTGCGGCCGAGGACGCGGCCATCACCAGCGTGACACACAACCCGGTCAGGGGCATCAGGATCGGCAGCACCCGGCCTGAGCGCCGTAAGGCGACGTG
>JBEKCN010000054.1:0-9620 GCA_050014855.1 Streptosporangiaceae bacterium
AGCCCGTCGCACCCCGCGGGCAGCGACCCGGCCTCGGCGGCCAAGCCGACCATCGTGCTGGAGCACGGCGCCTGGGCCGACGGGTCCAGCTGGAGCAGCGTCGTCACCCGGCTGCAGAAGGACGGGTACACCGTCGACGTCCCACCGAACCCGCTGCGCGGAGTCGGCAGCGACTCGGCCTACCTGGCCAGCTACCTCGCGACCGTGCCCGGGCCGGTTGTGCTGGCCGGCCACTCCTACGGCGGCTTCGTCACCACCAACGCCGCCACCGGCGACAAGAACGTCAAGGCCCTCGTCTACGTCGACGCCTACATCCCCGCCCAGGGCGACACCATCAACAGCCTCACCGCGCAGTTCCCCGGCAGCCAGATCACCCCGGCCGCCCTGAGCTTCGTCCCGTCCCCCGGCGGCGTCACCGACGCGTACATCAAGCCCGCGCTGTTCCGCGGCATCCTCGCCAGCGACCTCCCGGCCAGCCAGGCAGCCGAACTCGCCGCTACCCAGCGGCCGATCGCGGCCAGCGCGCTGACCGAGGTGTCAGGCCCGCCGGCCTGGGCCACCATCCCCAGCTGGGCAGTGATCGGAACGGCCGACCACGCCATCCCGCCCGCGGCACAGGAATTCATGGCCGCCCGCGCGCACGCCACGGTAACCAAGATCAACGCCTCGCACCTGTCATTGATCTCCCACCCCGGCACCGTCGCGAACGTGATCGAGGAAGCCGCGCGCGCCACCTCATAGGACACCAGGCCAGTGAACGCCGGACGACGAACTGTACGCGAAGTCGATCCGGCGTTTCCGGCGCGTGCTGCCTCGTGGCCCCCAGTGACCGGCTGGACGGTCCCGGACCTGCCGCCGGAAGCCCGCGTGCAGAATGGGGAACATGACTGAGCCCACGAGCCCCGCGGACGACATTGCCTGGCACGAGTCCGGCAAGTACGAGGACATCCGGTACGAGACCACCGACGACGGCATCGCGAAGATCACGATCTGCCGTCCCGAGGTGCACAACGCGTTCCGGCCGCAGACCCTCATCGAGATCTCGCACGCCCTGAACGAGGCGCGCGAGGACGAGGCCGTGGGCGTCATCATCCTGACCGGCGAAGGCGGCCGGGCCTTCTGCTCCGGCGGCGACCAGCGGGTGCGCGGCGACAGCGGTTACCAGGCGGACGCGAACAGCACCGGCCGCTTCCACGTCACCGACCTGCACGTGCAGATGCGGCGCACCCCCAAGCCGATCGTGGCCATGGTGGCCGGCTGGGCCATCGGCGGCGGGCAGGTGCTGCAAGTGATGTGTGACCTGGCCATCGCCGCCGACAACGCGAGGTTCGGGCAGGTGGGGCCCCGGGTCGGTTCGTTCGACGGCGGCTTCGGCGCCTCGCTGCTCACCCAGCTGGTGGGTTCCCGCAAGGCCAAGGAGATCTGGTTCCTGTGCCGCCAGTACGACGCGCAGCAGGCCCTGGAGATGGGCCTGGTCAATACGGTGGTCCCGCTGGCCGACCTGGAGCGGGAGACCGTGCAGTGGTGCCGCGAGATGCTGGCCCTCTCGCCCTTCGCGCTGCGCCTGATGAAGGCGAGCTTCCACGCGGCCGAAGACGGCTACGCCGGCATTCAGCAGCTCGCCCACGACGCGAACCTGCTGTTCTATGGCTCTGAGGAGGCCAAGGAGGGCCGTGAGGCCTTCAAGGCCAAGCGCGCCCCCGATTTCGGCCGCTTCCCCCGCCGCGCCTAGCCTCCGGCAGGCTCCCGATCACGCTGTAATGGGCTGACGTCCCGGACGAGGCCGCGAGCCGAAGCCTCAGTGAACGAACGAGCGCCCGATTTACCGTCCGCGTACCGCGATGCGTGCGGCCCGCTCCCTGGCCGAACGGCTGCGCCGCCGGACTTAGTCGTCCCCCCAGTGCGGCGGGCGGTCACGGTTGAGGCGCTCGTCATCATCCGTCCCGGGATGTTCGCCCCAGCCGGCATCGGTGTCTTCCGGGCTCTGCGCCGGGACGGCCGGCTGGTCGTCTGGATCCGGTGATCGTGCCTTCGAGATCTCCGCGTCCGCCACGCACGCATGGTCGCACACGCCAGCGGCTGGCGCCGCATCGATCACCGGGTGCCGGTGATCAGCCGGTCGCGGCCGGGCATCGCGGACGTGCCCCGCCCGCCGGGCGTCACGCCCAGCTGGCGGGCCATCAGGGCGCCCCGCCCGTCTTGGATTCTCCGCCAAAACTGATATCATAATGATTAACACGTGGTATCAGCTACGTAGAGCGGAGGCGGGTCTCATGATTTCTGACGTTCAGACCAGGCGGACCGGCGAATGCGCGGTCACGCAGCGGGCGCCCACCCCCGTGGCTGAGCGGTCCGCCCGGGCCCTGCGTGGCCTGCGCATGCTGACGCTGGGCCTTGCCGTCCTGGCCGCCGGGATCGTGGTGCTCTGGCTGGCGAGCCGGCATGCCGGTGACGCCAGGACCGGGCTGGTGTGGCTGGGGGTGATCCTGGTCGCGTGCGCCGCCGGCGTGCTGGCGGGCCTGACTCCCATCACGCCCGGCCGGGCCCGCGTCGTTCAGCTGTTCGGCCGCTACCGCGGCACGATCCGCGAATCGGGTCTCCAGTGGGTGAATCCGTTCACCCGACGGATCGTGGTCTCGACCCGGATCCGCAACCAGGAGTCGGCTCAGGCCAAGGTCAATGACGCCGACGGCAACCCGATCGAGATCGCGGCCGTGGTCGTCTGGCAGGTCAGCGACACCGCCAAGGCCCTCTACTCGGTGGACGACTACGTGCACTTCGTCGCCATCCAGACCGAGACGGCCGTCCGGCACATCGCCTCCAGCTACCCTTACGACAGCCGCGGCACCGGCAAGCTGTCCCTGCGCGACAACGCGGACGAGATCACCGAGCGGCTGTCCGCCGAGCTGACCGACCGGGTCCGGCCGGCGGGCGTGCAGATCATCGAGTCGCGACTGACCCGGCTGTCCTACGCACCGGAGATCGCCCAGGCCATGCTGCGTCAGCAGCAGGCCAGCGCGGTCGTCGGAGCGCGTCAGCGCATCGTCGAGGGCGCCGTCGGCATGGTTCAGCTGGCCCTGCAGCGGCTGGAGGAGGAGGGCGTGGTCGAGCTGGACGCGGAGCGCAAGGCGGCGATGGTCTCCAACCTGCTCGTCGTGCTGTGCAGCGAGCAGGCTACCCAGCAGGTCGTGAACACCGGCAGCCTGTACCAGTGACGGCAGTCGGACATCACCGTGAGTGAACGCAAGGGCGTGCTGCTGCGGCTGGATCCCGCGGTTCATGACGCACTGGCCAGATGGGCCAGCGACGAGTTGCGCAGCACGAACGCCCAGATTGAGTTTCTGCTGCGCCGCGCGCTGGCCGATGCCGGGCGGCTGCCCGGCAACGCGCGCGAGATGCGCCGCCCCGGCCGGCCAGCCGCAGCCAGTTACCGCCAACCGCTCAACCGCCGCCCGCAGTGACCACCAGGGACCGCAAGAACTAGAAGGAGTCCCGCATCATGACTGTCGCCTGGTCTCCGGACGATCTGGAGCGAATTGGCGCAGCCGAAGAGCTGCAAATCGCCACCAGCCGCGCCGACGGGACGTTGCGGCGCTGGGTGCCGGTATGGGTGGTGCGCGCCAGTGGACAGGTCTACGTGCGGACCTGGTACCGACGCGACAACGGCTGGTTCGGTCACGTGCTGGACTCGCGACGAGCGCGCATCCGCGTCCCGGGCCTGGAGGTCGATATCGCCATCGAGGACGTCGGCGACGAGGAGGCGGAGCTGCGCGCGAGCGTCGATGCCGCCTACCGCGCCAAGTACGGCCGCTACGGCGAAACGTCTGTTGATCGCATGGTGACAGATGACGCCGCCGCCTCGACCCTGCGGCTTATCCCTCAGCATGGAGCCCAGTATCAGCGACCCCCCGGCTCCTGAAAAAGCACGCGGGTGGCCCCGCATGCCACCGGCGGCGCCATCCCCAGGCGGGGCGGAGAGAGCGCGCCCGATCACGGTCAGTCCCCCGGGTTGTGGTCACAGCCGGTCAGCGACTTGATCACCTGTGCCCGGCATCCCTTTAACCTGAACTCGGGCAGCCGGGAAGGCGCGACGGCCGCCACCGCTTGCCGCAGGGCGTCGAGTGTCAGCGCGGGCATGGGAATCAGCGGCTCGTTACCTTGTACGTGCTCAGCCGCCATCCGTGGCGCCTCCTCGTATCCAGGAAAAGGATAACCGTGCCCGGCGCCGCCCGGCCCCGGGAAGGGATCGCTCGTGCCGGGCGGGTCTTACGAGACATCCCGTCATAGAGCTGGCCGGCGACGGCTCTCGGCGCCGCTCCTGTGCCGGTGGAGGTTCACATGTGAGACAGCTCGGGCGGCGTCCGTCGGCGTCCTTGGACATGGTCGACTGCCTGGCAGCTACGAGGAGTTGGTAGCAGCGAGGCAGGCCGCGTTCAGGCGCTCGCGAACGCTCGGTGATCGCGCTGGGGATTCGGAGCCAAGGTGCGAGCGGCGAAGCTCGTCCATGAACTCTTGCCAGAGCGCGGGGCCGCCTTGTTCGAGCAGCTCGGCGCGAACGCGCAGCGCGCGGCTCGTGGGCCGGTGGCGAAGTCCCCAGCTGCCGAGCTGCGAGAACACGGGTACGAGTTGGATCGCGGGTTCGGTCAGGCTGTAGCGCGCCCGCTGGCCGGCTCGCGTGTCCTCACGGGTGAGCAATCCCAATTCGACGAGTCGCTTGAGTCGGACGGCGAGAATATTTGAGGCGATCCCCTCTTCTGAGCCGGCCTGCAGCTCTCGGAAATAGCGACGGTCTCCGAAGACGATGTCGCGGAGGACGAGCAGGCTCCAGCGATCGCCGAACACCTCGACGGTGGCGTTGATCGGGCACCCCGACCGCGGCTCATACGCTTCGCCCATACTGCTTGCAATCTACTACCGCCAGGTCCTACGGTCTCGACAAGCGGTTGCAAACCACAAGCGGAAGGAGTCACCCGTGCTGAGGCAGGTCGCGGAGGGTGTGCTGATCCGCGAGAGCGAGTTCTGCCAGAGCAACGCCGTTGTCGTGCAAGGCCGGGCTGGCGTGTTGCTCATCGACCCTGGGGTGCACGGCTACGAAATGGCCGCCCTCGCGAACGACCTGTCCGATTCGGGCCAGACCGTTGTGGCCGGGTTTTCTACGCATCCGCATTGGGATCACCTGCTCTGGCACGCCGGGCTCGGCGCGGCGCCCCGTTACGGCACGGCTCGCTGCGCGGACACTGCCCGAGTTCTGCTGTCGGACGCGGGTTGGAAGGCCCGCATCGTCGAGTGGATACCGCCGGACATCGCCGAGCAGGTACCGCTGGACCTGCTCGGCCTCATTACCGGTCTGCCCGCCGAGATGGCGCGGATTCCTTGGGATGGCCCTCAAGTCCGGATTATCGAGCATCAGGCGCATGCCCCGGGCCATGCGGCGCTGTTGATTGAGGAACGCGGGGTTCTCGTCGCGGGCGACATGCTTTCTGATGTCCTGATTCCGATGCTCGACCTGAACGACACCGCGGACCCGATCGAGGACTACCTCGCCGCGCTGCGGCTGCTCGAGGGCGTGGCGGGCGACGTCGATGTCCTCGTCCCCGGCCACGGGTCCATTGGCGGAGCTGATCAGGTACGCGCACGGATCGAACAGGATCGCGCGTACGTGCACGCCCTGCGTGACGCCGGTGTTCCCGGCGACCCGCGGGTCGGCCCATCGGCCACGTTCGGCAAGGATTGGCTGCCTGGCGTGCACGCACGGCAACTCCAGGGCCTCGCCCGAAGAAGCGAGCGCGAGGGGACGCCCGGCTAGCGGTCGGTGTGCGACACAATGCCAAGATGGAGGACGTCGCATCAGGCGCGCATGCCGCGATCGTCAAGCGTGATTGGCGGCGGCGGCCCGGGACGGCGCCTCGAACGGCGTATGTGCTGGTCAGTGGGCGGCCGCCACGAGCAGCCGGTCCTCGGGGCCCGGAATAAGGGGCTCAGGCGGGGAGCAGTGACTCGACGCGGACGGACGGGTAGCGACTCGCCAGCTGGCGATCGAGTGTGGCCAGGGTGGCGCCGCTGGTCTGGGCGAATGCCGCGAGGTAGTCGTCTGTCCAGAGCTTGTGGCTCTTGTCGTCGCGGGCGGAGATCGCGCGCAGGACCGCATCCAGTTCGGCGGGCTCTTCGGCCCATAGGACGCGCTCATCGGCCCAGAGTTGGTCGAAGATCCGCCATGCTTCGCTACGGTCAACGGCGTCGTCACGCATGACGGCGGGGTCCGAGAGCAGCCGGAGCAGGCTCATCTGCGTGACGCGGCAGAAGACAAGGTCGTCCGTCTGGCTGTTGAACCAGTCGGCCGCCACCGGGTGGTGTGCGTGCCGCTGCCACGTGGCAGCGAGCCAGACACCGACGGCTAGCAGTATCACCCGGTGGTGTACCTCTCGATGTCTTCCGCTTCGAGGGCAGCCTCAATGTCGTCGTTGGTAACCAGGACTGTCGGAGCGGTGGTGCCGTGGCCAATCAGTGGAAGCGTCACGCGCCCCATCTTCGCCTGCGGCGCGGCGGGGAGGCCCAATTCATGCGCGATCGCCCGGTTGACCAGGTCCTTGAGGCTCTCGCCATGCTCGGCGGCCCTGGCCTTGGCCGCGCGCATCAAGGAGGTGGGCATGTCGATCGTGGTGCGCATAAAAGCATATTAGCATCAAGGGCTAGCAGTGGCAGCGATGACGCTGGCTGTCCGGCAGTGGCAACTCGGGCAGGACGCTCACCGTCCCAGGAAATCTGGACGTCGCTTTTCCACGAAGGACCTCGTCCCCTCCAGGTAGTCCGCACTCGCACTGCACTCCGCGATCAGCCGTTCGCAGAGCTCCCGGTCGGGCCCCGGACTCTGCTTGGACAGCTCGCTGATCGTGCGCTTGGCCGCCCGGATCGTCAGCGGTGCGTTCGCCGCGACCGCGGTGACGTAGTCGTCGACCTCGCTGGCGAGCTGATCGGCCGGATAGACCCGGTTCACCAAGCCGACCGCAAGCGCTTCAGGAGCCGAATACGGGCGCGCGCTCACCAGCATGTCCATCGCGACCGGGACGCTGACCGCGTCCAGGAGCTTCTTGATCCCGTCGACGCTGTAGCCAAGTCCGAGACGCGCCGCCGGTATCGCGAAACGGCTGTCGTCGGAGGCGAGCCGGATGTCGCAACTCAGCGCGAGCGCGACGCCGCCGCCTATGCAATGCCCACGGATCAGGGCGACCGTCGGCTGCGGTAGCTCCTGTAGTCGCCGGAACGCCGAGCCGGCCGCGGCGTCGTATTCGGCCACGTCGGCCGGGGCGCGCCGGCTGCGCGAGAACTCGGATATGTCGGCGCCGGCGACGAAGGCCTGCTCGCCGGCGCCCTGCAGGACCACGCACCGGGTGCCGGCCTCGATCGACTGGATCGTGGCGTCGAGCTCGCGCCACATCGCCAGCGAGACCGCATTGCGCTTGGCCACGTTGTCGATGGTGATCCAGCTGACCGGGCCCTTCTGCTCGACCCTGACGCGGCCGCGCTCATCCCGGTCAAGCACGGCAACCCCGCGCGCCCTCGCGCGTCAACCGGCGGCACATTGCCGTGCCGATCCCCGGGCCCGTCTCTTCGGAGTAGAGCTTGGTTCCGGAACTCTCGACATACGGCACGGTGAGTCCTTACGCGTGGGGGTAGACGTCGTCAGCTGAGCGGATTACGCCCGCTCCAGCAAAAGGACCGGACGTCATCACGTCCAGGGCCGCTCGCACCCGCGGGTTATCCACCGAATTGACGGTACCGTGCGGGCCTGCGCCCGGTCCCGTACAGCTGCATCACCCGCTGCGGGTGACCCAGCGCCCACCTAGAGCTGCCATTGTGTGGCCAGTGGAGCACTCAGCGCTGATGGAAAATTGGAGCACCAATGGCACCCGGCGAGCATGGGACAAAACCGTCACCTGGCTATGCAGCAACATCACCGTCGGAGCATCGGGCGGCGCCGTCGCCTGCCTCCTGGATGTTGGCCAGCTCATGGCAGTCGACGCTGGTGGTCGGCGTGCTGACGCTGATCCTCGGGATCATCGTCAGCTTCCACCCCACGGGATCGCTGAACGTGATCGCGGTGCTGTTCGGCGTCCTGATGATCCTTTCCGGCATCTTCCACCTGATCCGGGTGTTTGAACCGGCGGAGCTGAACCGGGTCTGGGCCGGCATCAGCGGGCTGCTGTTCATCGTCATCGGCGTCATCCTGATCCGTCACCTGCACCTGACCAGGGCGCTGGTCGGCCTGTTCATCGGCATTACCTGGATCGTCCAGGGCCTCGGGGCGATCATCGGCGGAGCGGCCGGCGACGCCCGCGGTGGCCGGGGCTGGTGGATCGCCTTCGGGCTGGTCAGTATCGTCGCCGGGATCGTGGTCGTGGCCACCCCGACCTCCTCCCTCAACGTCCTGGCCGTACTGCTCGGTATCTGGTTCATCATCATGGGCATCTTCGAGATCGCCGGGGGACTCATACTCCGGCATGCGCTGCGCACCACGCAGTGATCACTTGTCTGGTGGCTCGGCGGGTACCCGGAACGCGGCGACCAGCCGGGCCACCAGCGTGGCCAGGAAGACCTGGCCGATCAGCGCCTCCATCACGGCGATGGCCCGTCCGCTGTTACCAGCCGCCGTGAAGTCCCCGTAGCCCAGAGTCGTCAGCGTGGTGAAACTGAAATACTGGAACGTCTGGGGGTTGGCGGGCTGGTCATCAGCAAAGAAGTACGGTGCTGCGCCCAGGTGGCCGATCGCCGCGTAGAAGGCCGCGAACATCAGGCCGATGACGATGTACGCGCTCAGGGCGCCGTAGATGCTCTGGATGGTGACCGTGGGCTGGGCCAGGACGCGGCGCACGATGAGGACCACGGTGACCAGCAGCAGGGCACCTCTCCACAGATCGGCCAGGCCGAGACCAGCCGCGGTGTCCGTCAGCGCGGCCCCGAGGGCCGCCGCGGAGCCTGCGAGCGAGACGGCAATGGCCACCCTGGAGAGCCGGCGCGACAGTGGCGATGCATGCAGCGCGAGCAGCAGCACCGCCAGGAAGAACGCAATTTGAAGGTCGGCGACCCACTGTGGGCGGTTGAACGCCGATAGCACATAGCTCGCGATCAGCACGAGCAGCAGCAGGCCGTAGCGGCCTCGCGGACTCCGGCGGGCCAGTACGGTCGCGACTACCGCACCCGACCGCGGCCGGCCAGGCGATGCCTGCGTCATGACGCTCCATGCTATTGCCCGGGCCGGACCGGCGCCCGATGGATGCGCTGGGCGGCGCTGCGCGCGTTACGCGGTGCTCCGCGCACTGGGTGCCACCCAGCGCGTTACGCCGTGCTCCGCGCGCTGGGTGGCGCTGCGCGCGTTACTTGGCGCTTCCGCCGTGCAGGGCGTCCTGGAGTTCCTGCTCGCCTTCCTTGCTCAGCGAGGTCTTCAGCACGGTGCCGCCGAACTTGCTCATCGCCTCGACGGCCTTGTCCGGCGTGACCTTGTCCACCATGAGGAACAGCGCGGAGGTGCCGGGCGTGATCATGCCGCGCACCTGGTCCTGGAATTGCGCGTCGATGCCGGACTTGGTGATCTTGCCCATCAGCGCGCCCATCCCGGCGCCGAT
>JBEKCN010000055.1:0-9563 GCA_050014855.1 Streptosporangiaceae bacterium
CTGCACGCCGCCGGTTTCCCCTGTTGCCCGGCGGAGCGGAGCCCCGAACTTGCTCTCGGCGCGCCTGCCCAAACCGGCCCTTGAATTCAACCTAGGGGCCGACCCAGATCGGGTAATCGCGGTTGCCGGAAACCCGCCGCGAGAGTGGGTGCGGGGGCCGCTGGTAGCCAGCCCGTGACCCAGCGCGAGGCGGCTGACGGGAATCGGGGTTAGCGGCCCGGCGCCGGGCACGTACCCGGCGCCGGGACGTTCGTCAGATGGAGACTCCGTCAGATGGAGACCAGGTCGCAGACGAAGATGAGAGTCTCGCCCGGCGCAGTGACGTTTCCGGCGCCCCGGTTCCCGTAGGCCAGATCCGGGGGGATGATCAGCTGGCGGCGGCCGCCGACCTTCATCCCTTGCACACCCTTAGTCCGGCATCCTGATGCGCATGAGTGGCAATGAGGCCTGGGATGTCTTTCGGGCTTACTTGGCCTGCCACCCCCTTTCGGGCTTACTCGGTCCGAACCGTCTCATCCATGCCCAGGGCCGTCTCGGCTGGCAGCGCCGCGAAGCCAAATCTGACTACTTAAAGTAAGTAAGTAAGTACGCTAAGCAGTGAAAGTGCGAGTGTGCCCGGGAATTGGGGCACAGCGAAAAGCAAAGGGAGAGCTATGCGCGCGTTGCGGGGCAATCACATCGCCGGCCATCGCGGCGGGGTCTCCGCCCGCTGGCGCCGGGCCGTCGTGGCGGCAGTGGCCCTGCCGCTGGCCGCCTCCGGCATCGCCGCGGCGCCCGCGTCAGCGGCAGGCGGCTACAAAGTAACCCACACCATCCCGGTCGGCTCGGGCCCGTCCGGGGTGGCGGTGGATCACACCGCCCGCACCGCCTACGTAGCCAACGGCGACAATGGCACCGTGTCGGTGATCGACGAGGCCACCAACGTCCGGCGGGAGTCGTGGTGAGGCGTGCCTCCGATACGCCGGAACCATCCTTGGGCAGCGTGCTGACCGCCACCATCCGTTTGTGGGTGATCCGCCACCTTCGACATCTCAGCATCCGCCGGAGCCACCCCGTGGACCCGGGGCCGGTAGATCACGGTTACAAGAACGAATACGGCGCCAAGGATGAGGACCGCGCATCCGGTAACCGGTCCGGGGCCGCGAACCAGACGACTGACCTTGCGCGGATCACGACATTGCGTCCGCGTGCGTACAACGAAGCCCGCGTGATCGGAGAGCACTTCCGCGAGGGGATCCCCGTCATCATGAACCTGACCGAGATGGTCGACAGTGACGCCAAGCGCCTCGTCGATTTCGCGGCAGGCCTGATCTTCGGCCTGCACGGGAGCATCGAGCGGGTGACCAACAAGATCTTCCTGCTTTCTCCCGCGAACGTCGAGGTGGCGGATCTGGGTGCTCCGGCCCGAGAAGCTGCTCCGTGAAGGACAGCAGCGTGGCGAACTGGTCACGGGCCCCCGCCGCATCCCCCGCCTCGCCCGTCCAGAGGGCGAAGTCGCGGCGGGTGCTCAGAGTCTCGGGGTGCTCGGGCCCCAGAAGCCGCTCCATAATGGGCAGCACGGCGGCGAGCTCGTCGCGGGCGACCGCTGCATCGCCCGCTGACCCTTTCCATGCGGCGAGACTGTGGCGGGTGGCCAGGGTCTCGGGGTGCTCGGGACCCCGAATCCGTTCCTGAATGGGCAGCAGGGCGGCGAGCTGGTCGCGGGCTGCGGCCGCATCGCCGGCTCGCCAGCTCAACTTCGGGACCGTGCCCAAGTGCTCAGCGGATCTCGCGGGACGCGACCCGTGCCGTCGCCTCCTGCCGGGCGAACTCCTCGCCCCACGACCGGATATAACGCTGGAAGAGAAACATGTCCCGGGCACGCTGGGGGTCCTTCTCGGGCGGCAGCTGGCCGATCTGGTGGACCAGCCACTCGCACAGCACCGAGGGCGTGCCGTCACAGAGGTACGGCGAGTCATCGACCCCAACCCGTGGCCGGCCGGGTAACCG
The DNA here is from genome assembly GCA_050014855.1 of Streptosporangiaceae bacterium. Classification (GTDB taxonomy): domain Bacteria; phylum Actinomycetota; class Actinomycetes; order Streptosporangiales; family Streptosporangiaceae; genus Bog-532. Next base: position 1,990 of record JBEKCN010000055.1, read on the forward strand.
GTACGGCACATCCTCATGGCGGACGTTCCGCGCTTAGGACCGACGTGCCCGCATCCGCTCCGTCACGCTCGTCTTGTACTCCTTCATTCTTCAAGTATCGTCCGCCTAGCGGGCATGTCGCGGCTGATGGCCGGCCGCGCGATTCCCTGCTCTTCACTGCGCCGGAAGGCGGCCCCGTTACTGATGGGCACTTCCGCAACCGGGTCTGGTACCCGGCGATCACCGCAGCGGGTATCCGGCGTTTCCCGCCCCGGATCATGCGGCACACTGCCGCCTCCTGGCTGGTTCAGGACGGCGTGCCGCTCTACGACGTCCAGGCCCTTCTGGGCACGAAGATTACGCGGCCACCCAGCGGTACGCGCACCTGGCGCCCGACGCACACAGCAAGGTCCTGGAATCCTGGTCGCGCCGTCTTGACGCACCCGTGACGCACGGACGACGAGAGGCCGGTCCCTCATGATGGGGAACGGCCTCTGACCTGCGGTTTTGTGGTCGGGGTGGCCGGATTTGAACCGGCGGCCTCTTCGTCCCGAACGAAGCGCGCTGCCAAGCTGCGCCACACCCCGCTGGTCAGACGGTGCGCCTCAGTGAGGCTCACCCGACCGGCGCGCAAAGTCTAGCGGATACCGGACCCCGCTGCGCACGCCGGAGAAATGAGATCCGGCCGCGGCCGCGACCAGTGGCCGGGCGCCCAGCGGATCAATTGTTTCCGGCGGGCACCAGTGTGAGCAAGGTCGCCTCCGGGCGGCAGGAGAACCGCGCCGGGGCCCAGGGTGAGGTACCCAGACCGGCGGATACCTGCAGCCAGGCCCGCCGGCCGCCAAGGGCAGGCTCGCCCTCGGCCGGGTGCCGGTGCAGGCCACTGACCCGGGCCCGCTCGATCTCACAATTGGTCACGAGGGCCCCAAATCCGGGTACGCACAGCTGCCCGCCGTGCGTGTGGCCCGCGAACAGCAGGTCGTAGCCGTCCGCCGTGAAGCGGTCGAGCATCCGTGGCTCCGGCGCATGCATGATGCCGAGCCGCAGGTCAGCCCGACGGTCGGCCGGCCCGGCGACGCGCTCGTAGCGGTCGCGCCTGATGTGCGGGTCGTCTACGCCGGCGACCGCGATGTCCAGGCCGCCCGCCTTGATCCGGCCACTCTGGTTGTTGGCGTCGAGCCAGCCCGCTTCGCACATCGCGTCGCCCAGCTTCTGCCACGGCAGGTCCGGCTCATGCCGCGGGTAACGCCGCGCGCTGGTCTCCCAGAGGTACCGGGCAGGATTTTTCGGCATCGGCCGATACAGGTCATTGGAACCGAAGACGAATACGCCGGGACGCTCGAGCAACGGCCCGAGCGCGTCAAGGAAATACGGGATGGAATCGGGGTGGGCGATCGAGTCTCCCGTGTTGACGACCAGATCCGGCTCGAGGTCGGCCAGCAACGCGATCCAGGCCATCAGCCGCTTGCGGCCAGGGGTCAGGTGCGTGTCGGAGATGTGCAGGATGCGCAGGGGCTCGGAGCCCGGGGCCAGAAGGGGGACCTCGGCCTGCCGCAGAGCGAACCAGTTCCGCTCGACGACCGACGCATAGGCCAGGGCCGCGCCGGCGGCTGCGGCGCCCAGGGGGAGGATGACTCGTGCTCGCACCCACCCATGGTGCCATGTCAGGGAAGATGGTTTTCATGGCTGAACTAAAGGAAACGCTCCGAACTGACCTGTCGGCGGCAATGCGGGCCCGTGACCAGGTCCGGATGCGGACGCTGCGGAGTGCGCTCACGGCCATCACCAACGAGGAGGTCGCGGGGCACGCTGCACGCGAGCTGTCCGACGCCGAAGTGCTGAAGGTTCTGGCCAAAGAGGCGAAAAAGCGCCGGGAGGCCGCGGATGCGTTCGGTTCGGCGGGCCGCGCCGAGCAGGCGGCGGCCGAGCAGGCCGAGGGTGAGGTGCTCGCGGGGTACCTGCCCGCCCAGTTGGACGACGGTGAGCTGACCCGGATGGTGGCCGAGGCCATCGCCGAAACAGGCGCCACTGGCATGCCGGGCATGGGACAGGTCATGAAGACCGTCACCCCACGCATCGCGGGACGCGCCGAGGGGGCCCGGGTAGCCGCCGAAGTGCGCAGGCAGCTGGCCTGAGCCTCTCGACTGAACGGCCAGCAGTTCGAACGGGTGAGCTATGTCGGCTGGCGAGCTCTCATAACAGGCCAATGCCGGGGAATTTGATCATGACTTCCCGGTTACGGGTGTCAGGCAGCCCCGGACGGGAACGTAGCTTCCGCCGCAACAAGGCGATTACGGATCAGGGGGGCAGAGATATGGCTGGAAAATTTGTACTCAAGAAGGGTTCGACCGGCAAGTTCCACTTCAACCTGGTGGCAGGCAACGGTCAGGTGATCGCGACCAGCGAAGCCTACGAAAGCAAGGCGTCAGCGCTGAACGGGATCAAGTCGGTTCAGACCAACGCGCCCTCGGCCGAGATCGACGACCAGACGGCGGACTGACTGCCGCTGCCGTCGCTGGCCCGTTTTCGCTACCGCGGTGGCGAAAACGGGCCAGCATCTGGTCGGCTCGAGGGCCCTCCCGGCGGATCTCCAGCCTCAGAAGCAGCCCCCCACTGATCCGCCGATACAGCTCATCCGCGGCCGAGCAGGCCGTACTCCATCGTTTCTCCGCCGCGTCGGGGAAACTATTTCCTGTCATCCTGACCTGGGCGCCGGCGCTCGGAGGCCGTCCAAGGGCTAACGACAGCGGGAAAGCACCCCGACCGTGGCCCATGTATGCGGTTCGGTGCAGAGCGCGAGTACCGTACGGGCCGGGCTGGCCGCCGGAACCGAAAACCGGGCGGGCCGAGGCCTGGATCGCCAGTAGCATCGGCAGGGCAGCTGGATGAGTGCTGCCCATCATCCGTGCGGCGATCGGCCAGCGGCGCTACGCCCGGCCAGTAGAGCCCTCGCGGGCCGGGAATGTCGCACAGCGGGTTTGTTCCCGGTCACGCCGGGACGGAGGGGTTGATCATGGCGTCGCAGCAGTTCGAGCCGCCGTCAGGTACGAGGGACTTTCTCGCCGGCGACCTGCGGGTGCGTGAGCACGTATTCGCGACGATCCGAGACGTCTTCGAGCGGTACGGGTTCGAGCCATTGCAGACGCCGGCCTTCGAGCGCCTGGAGACCCTGACCGGCAAGTACGGCGACGAGGGCGACAAGCTGATCTTCAAGATCCTCCGCCGCGGCGAGCACGAGGCGACCGGTGAGGCGGACCTCGCACTGCGGTACGACATGACGGTGCCGCTGGCCCGGGTCGTGGCGGCCCACGGCTCCCAGCTGCCCGTGCCCTACAAGCGCTATGTCATGGGACCGGTCTGGCGCGCCGACCGGCCAGGTCGCGGCCGCTTTCGCGAGTTCGCGCAGTGCGACGTGGACGTGGTGGGCTCGGCGTCACCGCTCGCCGACGCCGAAGTGGTCTGCGCCGTGGCGGACGCGCTGAGCGCGGCCGGCGTCAGTGACTTCTCGATCCTGGTGAACTCGCGGCGCGCGCTCACCGGGCTGCTGCAGGTGTACCAGGTCCCCGCCGCTGTCGGCGGTGGCGTGCTGATCACCTTGGACAAGCTGGACAAGCTGGCCCCCGCCGAGGTGGCACGCGAACTGGTGGACACGCGGTCGCTCGACCCGGGTACGGCCGAGGCTCTCGTGACCGACCTGACCGCGCCCGACGCGGTGGACCGGCTGCGTAAGATCCTCGCGGACGCCGAGGAGGGACGCGAGGGACTCGCCGAGGTGGACCGGCTCATCGAGCTGGCGGCCCCGGTGATCGGCGGGGAGCGGATCTCCTTCACTCCCAGCCTGGTCCGTGGGCTCGATTACTACACGGGCGTCATCTTCGAGGTGGTGGCGGCGGGAATGCCGGGCTCGATCGCCAGCGGCGGGCGCTACGACCACCTGATCGCGGCGCTGGGCGGCCCGGACGTCCCGGCGTGCGGCGGCTCGCTCGGCGTGGAACGCATCATCGGGCTGCTCAGCGAGAAGGCGGTGGCCGTGCCGCAGCTGGATGCGGCCATCACGGTCATCGACGAGGAATCGGCCGCCGAGGCGATGGAGTTCGCGGCGCGGCTGCGGAGGGCGGGCCTGCGCGCGGAGATCTACCTCGGCTCCAGCCGCAAGCTGGCCCGGCAGCTCAGGTGGGCCGCGGACCGGCGGGCGCGTTACGCGCTGATCTACGGCCCGCAGGACCGCAGTGCCGGGCTGGTGACCGTGCGGGACATGGACTCCGGCGCACAGCAGCAGGTTCCGCCGGATCAGCTGGTCGCCGTCCTTAGCGCGGGACTCGCTCCGTCACCCTGAGCCGATCTGCCGCTAGCCCTCGACGGGGCCGCCGTTGTTGCCGCCTCCGGTACAGAAGAAGAAGATGCAATTGGTGGTGGTGCCGTTCCCGCCCCCGTTGCCACCTCCTCCGTTGCCACCTCCTCCGTTGCCACCTCCTCCGTTGCCGTTGCCGTTACCGCCCCCGCCTTTGCCTTTTCCCTTGCCACCACCGTTATTCTGCTGCGGGACGGTCTGGCCGTTGCCCATGCTGAGCAGCGGGCTGCTCGGTGAGACGCCGACGAATCCCGTCACCGGTCCCAGGTTGGCGTGGGCGAAGGTCATCTCCCAGGTCTGGCCGGGCGCGTTCGCGCCGAACATCTCGCCCGGGCAATTCTGGCCGCCGCCGAGGCCGTGGTAACAGGCGTCGATACCGCCCATGGTGTACATCGTGGGGCTGACCGGATTGAACACCGACGTGTAGCTCACCAGGCTCGGCGTGTAGCCGGCGAAGGCCGCGTATGGGGTGCCGTTGGCGCTGCTGTCCTGGACGTTGGACGTACCGGTCTTGGCCGCCGCGGGCCTGCCGATTGACAGTCCCGCGCCGGTCGCTCCCGGTGCGGTCAGCACGCCTTGCAGAACGTAGTTAACGGCGTCGGCGACGTCCGAGGAGATCGCCTGATGACAGCCGGCCGGCGGCACCGGCAGCGTGCTGCCGGTCTCCGTGCCGATCCGGGTAATCGCGACGGGGGCGCAGTACTTGCCGCGCGCGGCGACGGTGGCGTAGGCCGCCGCCATCGTGAGTGGCGACACGTTGACCGAGCCGAGGGTAAAGGACGGGAAGTTGTCGGCCGACGCCACCTGGCCGTCGCTGCTGAGCAGCGACGTGCCATCCGCGCGGTGTACCCCCAGGGCCGCGGCGGTCTTGACCACGTCGCACAGCCCGACCTTCTTTTCCAGGTTGGCGTAAAACGTGTTGACCGACTGAGCGGTGCCTGTGTAGATCGATTGGGTGGACGCGGACTGCGGTCCTTCCGCGTTCGTCACCTGGTACGCGCCGGGAATCCCATCGGTATAACCAGCCGGGCCGCCCTGGCAGTTGGTGTAGCCGGTGATGGTGGCACTGCCGGGTACATGCATGGTGAACCCGAACGGCACACCCTGCTCGAGCGCGGTGATCAGCGTGAACAGCTTGGATGAGGAACCGGTCTGTACGCCGGCGCTGCCGCCGTACTGCGTATCCACGGCGTAGTTGATGTTACTGCCGCTTCCGCCGTTGCTGCTGTACGGCCGGTCCTCGGCCATCGCCTTGATATCGCCGGACCCCGGCTGCACGACCACTTCCGTGTCGGCGAGGTTGCCGGGGTTGTAGTTCTGACTGTAGGCCGGGAGCGTGTAGTTGACCGCGTTCGCGGCAGCGTGCTGATCTTCCTCGTCCAGCGTCGTGTAGATCTTCAGGCCGCCGCTGGCCAGCAGTCTGGCTCTGGCCTGCGAAGTCTTGGCGATCGATGAGTCCTGGACGAAGACCTGCTCGACGTAGTTGCAGAAGAACGCGGCCGTGCCCGCCACGGCCTGCGTGCAGCCGTTTTCCGGCACCGCGCTGCGCAGCCCGAGCGGCCGCTTCTCGGCCGCGGCGGCCGCCTTACTGCTCAGCACGCCCGTCTGAACCATCCGGGCCAGCACCGTGTTACGGCGCTCCATGGCATTGGCCGGGGTGGTGAACGGATCATAGCCGGTGGGGTTCTCCACCAGCCCGGCCAGCAGCGCGGCCTGGGGCAGGGTGAGGTTCGCGGCCGACGTGCCGAAGTACGTTTCTGCCGCTACTTCGATCCCGTACGCGAGGTTGCCGAAGTAGGCGTCGTTCAGGTAACCGGTGAGGATCTGCTGCTTGGATTGCTGGTGGGCGACCGTGATGGCCAGCCGCAGTTCGTGCAGCTTTCGGGACACTGTGTCCTCGTAGGCCGCCTGAGCCTCTTGCAGGTTGGGAGCCGACAGGATCAGCATGTTCTTGACGTACTGCTGGGTGATACTGGAACCACCCTGCACCGACTTGTGCTGCAGGTCGTTGACGAGCGCACGCAAGGTGCCCTTGAGGTCCAGGGCGCCTTCCTGCCAGAACCGGTTGTCCTCGATCGCCACGATCGCCTGCCCCATAACCGGTGAGATCTGGCTGTAGGTCACCGGCTGCCGGTCGATGCCGGAGTAAGAGGCGTTCTTGCCGAGGTTCACCCCGTAGACATAGGCCAGCAGGTGGCCATTGGCGTCCAGGATCTCCGAGCGCTGCGGGATCGTCCCGAAGCTTCCCGAGGCAGGAGCGGCAGCCTTGTTGGCCTGGTCCCGCAGAACCACGCCGGTGGAAGCGATCACGGGGAGGGCCATGGCGGCCGCGATGAGGCCGCCCACCGCCGAAATGGAGATGAGGCTCCCGATGACGCCCGTCTTGGTTGCAATGTGGCCTGACAGCACGGCATTAGGGTACGTCCCTAATGGCGTAAGCACCCCGCGCCTCGCATAAAGGCCGGGCAGGCTGCCCCCTCCGGCAACCGGGACAAGGCCGTCCAAGCAGGCCATTCGTCGCCCAGAGCGGTCATAGGCGACCGAAGGTGACTAGCTGGCCCACCCGGCATGGCCCAAGAGAACTATTCCGTAAATGAGCACAACGAGGCCTTGGCAGCTACCCTCCGACTTCCGTAGTTTGCTTTATCACGAACCGGTAACCCGGTCCCGCGTCTGCGGGGACCGACCGCAAGCAACCGCCATCGAGCCAGCGACCGTCCATGTACGCAGTACGCGACGATCAAAAGGAGTGGGCACATGTGGATCACTGACTGGACCACACGCGCCGCCTGCAAAGGAACCGACCCGGACGAGCTTTTTGTCCAGGGCGCAGCGCAGAACCGAGCCAAGCTGATCTGCCGGGGTTGCCAGGTCAGGACCGAGTGCCTGGCCGACGCGCTGGACAACGGCATCGAATTCGGCGTGTGGGGCGGAATGACCGAGCGGGAGCGCCGGGCGCTGCTGCGGCGCCGTCCTGACGTCAAGTCCTGGCGCGAGCTGCTCGAGCAGGCCCGGGAGCGCTACGAGCAGGACGTCGACGACCTGGTGGCGAGCTGACCGGCTAGCCGTGTACCGGTCGCCTGGCCAGGCTTAGCCCAATAGCCTGCAGGCCCTCGAGGTCATGGACGTCCTCGGGCTGCGCGGCCACCGCAGCGACGGGAACGGTGGGATGGGCCGCCGTAAAGTGCTCGGCCACCCGCTGTTCCCGGACCGCCAACTGCATTCGTTCGGCGTGTAGCCGCAG
>JBEKCN010000056.1:0-9497 GCA_050014855.1 Streptosporangiaceae bacterium
GCGCCCTCCGGCCCGGCGAGAGTTAGTTCAGCTCGGCCGTGGTGGCCTCGGTCCAGAGGTCGATCTCGGCCCGGTCGGCCTGCACCTTCCGCCAGACGGCAAACACTCCGAGACCTAGCAGGACAAGAACGAGCATCTTCTTCACGACGTGAAGCCTTTCCACTCTGAGGGACTCGGAAGTCTTGATGCTACGGAGCCGTCCAGCGGCGCCGCGGGTATGACGCAGCCTAGCAACTCCCACCGTCAGCGTGAGGCCACCGCCTGCGGTCAGCGCAGCGGGCCGGGTGGGCTCGACAGCGTTACCGTCACGGAATGCCATCAGCGAATATGCTCACGAAGAAGTTTCACGAGGTCGTGCGGGATCTCCGGGCGCGCGATCAGTGGAGAGCGGCCGACAGCCACTCCAAGGACAGCCGAAGGAGCAGTGATGTTGTCAACTGCCGTTGTCGCGGGCGATGGCCCGGAGACTGCTAACGCTCTGACCTGAGTGGGGCTAGATGGACTTGAACCATCGACCTCATCCTTATCAGGGATGCGCTCTAACCGACTGAGCTATAGCCCCCAGATGCGCGGCTGAACCCGCGCACGCCGGGAAAGGTTACCGCAACTTGGGGCGCAACGGCGAACCGGCCGGACGCCGCGTCACTCCGTTTCCCGCAACGTTACTTCGACCCCGCCCACGAGGTGCGCCGTCAGGTTGTAAATGACCGAACCGACCGTGGCGAAGGCGGTAATGAGGAACACGTTGAAGACCCCGAGGAGTGCTGTGTAGCTGAGAATCGTCGACGCGGAGAAGTAGTGCGACACGTTCACGCCGGACGTCCCCTGGCCGGAGGTGACGTTCGACAGGGCCTTCTGGACCGAATCGAAGACACCGAGGCCCGCCAGCGTGCCGTACAGCAGCGTCACCGCGACGAACAAGATGACGAAGCACGCCAGCGAGATCATGAAACTGAACTTCATCACGGACCAGGGCTCGAACCGGTACACCATGAGGTGCGCCTGGCGGGCGGGGGCGCCGCTCTTCTCGGACCGCTTGGCCTTTGGCCGTTTCGGCACCGATTGCGGCCGGGGTACCCGTGCCGCGGCGGCCTGCCACGGTGACGGCCTTTCCGGCCGCTCCGCCTCCGCCTCCGTCTGCGTCCGCGAATCGGACAGGGGCTGCGAATCGGACGGGGAACGCGAATCGGCGGACTGGGCGCGCTGCGGCGCGGTCACCTGAGCCGGGTACGGAGGGGGGGACAGGTCACGCTGGGTCTCCGCCGAGGCGCCGTAAATGCTGTCGGCTGGGGCAGCGCCGTAATCCGGCCCGGTGACCGACGCCGAAGGGAGGTCGTGACCCTGCGTGCTGGAAGCGGGAAAGTCCCGTTCCGTGCCCGGCGAACCGTAACCGTCGCCGGCTGATGGGCCAGCATAGGCGGTATCGGCCGGATAGGCGCCATCGGATGCACTGGGCGGATATACGCGGTCGGTCGCAGCCTGGTAGGTGCGTTCAGACGTGCCTGGCTGGCCGGCGTCGGCCGGTGGAGTCCGGAAACTGGCGCCCGGCGCGCCCGGCTGACGGCCCGCGGGGCGGTCGCGAGACGCGTCAACAGCCGGGAGCGTGGCCGGGCTCCAGACCGACTCACTCCCACTCCCGTGCCCGTTGCCCTCGTCAGCGTCCTGACCGGCCGGCGGGCCGATCTCAGCTTGCCCGTCCTCGGCCGGAGGCGCATCGGCATCCTCCGCGGCTACCCGTGGCTGCCGCGCCGCATCGTCCGTGCGTTGCTCCACGCCGTCCTCCTCGGCTGCAGTCCCCGTGCTGAGGCTACCTCGCCCGGCGGAATACGGTCGGCCATCAGGCATTAGACCGCACCCCCGAACGCCCCAGCCGTCCCAAGTAACTGCGGTCCCTTCGCTACCGGGTCACTCCCCGCTGGCTCCGTTGCCGCTTTCGGCTAGCGGCTCGGCATCGCCGTCGGGCTGGTCATCGTCGGCCGCGTCAAGCGACTCGGCGTTGCGCGCGAGCCCGACCACGCTGTCCCCAGACGCGAGGTTCATCAGCCGGACACCCATAGTCTGCCGGCCAGATCGCTTGACCTCACCGGCTCGCGTCCTGATGACGCCGCCCGCGGACGTGATGGCAAAAATCTCATCGTCCGGGCGAACCATCAGGGCGCCCACGAGCCGCCCGCGCGTTTCTACTATCCTCGCCGTAACGACACCCATCCCGCCACGGTTCTTCACAGGATACTGATCGGCTGGTGTTCGTTTTGCGTACCCTCCCTCTGTCGCGACCAGAACGTCCTCATCATCGCGGAAAACGTACATGTCAAGCAGTTCATCGCCGTCGGCGAATCGCATGCCGATGACGCCCGAGGTGGCCCGGCCCATCGGGCGCAGAGACTCGTCGCTGGCCTGGAAACGCAGGGCCTGAGCCTTGCTGCTGACCAGCAGCAGGTCCTCTTCCGGCGCGACCAGCCGGGCGGCTATGACCTCGTCGTCTTCGCGCAGGTTGATGGCGATGATGCCGCCTGAGCGGGGGGAATCGAAATCGGACAGGCGCGACTTCTTGACCAGGCCGGTCTTGGTGGCCAGGACCAGATAGGGAGCCACCTGGTAGTCCCGGAGCGCGAGGACCTCGGCGATCGTCTCGTCCGGCTGGAAGGCCAGCAGGTTGGCCACGTGCTGGCCGCGGGCGTCACGCGCCGCCTCCGGCAGCTCGTATGCCTTGGCGCGGTACACCCGGCCCTTGTTCGTGAAGAACAAAATCCAGTGATGCGTCGTGGTGACAAAGAAGTGATCCACGATGTCGTCCGTGCGGAGCTGCGCGCCGCGGACGCCCTTGCCGCCGCGGCGCTGGGCCCGGTACAGGTCGGTCTTGGTCCGCTTGGCGTAGCCGCCGTGGGTGATCGTGACTACGACGTCCTCTTCGGCGATCAGGTCCTCGTCGGTGACGTCCCCGTCGTAGGCGATGATCTCGGTCCGCCGCTCGTCGCCGTACCGCTCCACGATCTCGGCGAGCTCGTCGGCGACGATCGTCCGCTGCCGGATGGGAGAGGCCAGGATGTCCTCGTAGTCGGCGATCTTGGTCATCAGGCCGCCGTACTCCTCGACGAGCTCCTGCCGTTCCAGGGCGGCCAGTTTCCGCAGCTGCATGTCCAGGATGGCACGGGCCTGGATCTCGTCGATCTCCAGCATGCCCATCAGGCCCTGCTGCGCCGCGGCAGCCGAGGCGCTGCCCCGGATGAGCGCGATGACCTCGTCGATCCGGTCGATCGCCTTCAGCAGTGCGCTCAGGATGTGCGCCCGCTCCTGCGCCCTACGCAGCAGGTACCGGGTCCGCCGGATGATGACCTCGATCTGGTGCGCGACCCAGTACCTGATGAACTGGTCCAGCCGGAGGGTCCGCGGCACGCTGTCGACCAGCGCCATCATGTTGGCGCCGAAGGTGTCCTGCAGCTGCGTGTGCTTGTAGAGGTTGTTCAGCACGACCTTCGGGATCGCGTCCCGCTTCAGCACGATGACCAGGCGCTGCCCGGTGCGCAGGCTGGTCTCGTCCCGGACGTCCGCGATGCCGGTGACCCGGCCGTCCTTGACCAGCTCCGCGATCTTGGACGCCAGGTTGTCCGGGTTGACCTGGAACGGCAGCTCGGTCGCGACCAGGCAGGGCCGCCCGCGCTGGTCCTCTTCGACCTCCACCACGGCACGCATCGTGATCGACCCGCGGCCGGTCCGGTAGGCGTCCTGAATGCCGCGGCGGCCGACGATCAGCCCGCGGGTCGGGAAGTCCGGGCCCTTGACCCGCTGCATCAGCGCTTCGAGCAGGTCCTCGTCGGAGGCCTCAAAATTCTCCAGGTACCACCTGACCCCCTCAGCGACCTCACGCAGGTTATGCGGCGGGATCTTGGTCGCCATGCCGACCGCGATGCCTTCGGACCCGTTGACGAGCAGGTTCGGGAACCGGGCGGGCAGTACAACAGGCTCGGCGGACCGGCCATCGTAGTTGGGGCGGAAATCGACGGTCTCCTTATCGATGTCCCGCAGCATCTCCATGGCCAGCGGGGCCAGGCGGCACTCGGTGTACCGCATGGCCGCGGGCGGGTCGTTGCCCGGCGAGCCGAAGTTGCCCTGGCTGTCGATGAGCGGGTAACGCATCGACCAGTCCTGGCCCAGCCGGACGAGGGCATCGTAGATGGCGCTGTCACCGTGCGGGTGATACTGGCCCATGACGTCGCCAACCACCCGCGAGCACTTCGAGTAACCGCGCTCGGGACGGTAGCCGCCGTCGTACATCGCGTACAGGACCCGCGTGTGCACCGGCTTGAGGCCGTCCCGCACGTCCGGCAGCGCCCGGCCGACGATGACCGACATCGCGTAGTCGATGTAGCTGCGCTGCATCTCGAATTCGATGTCGACCGGCTCGGTACGGTCATGCTGTGGCGACGGAACGCCTTCGGTTGTCACGTCAGTCACTAAACGTTCCTGTTCTCCGTAAAGGCCGCGCTGTTCACGCGGCCCCAAGTGCTTGCGCCGGACGTGGTCAGATGTCGAGGAACCTGACGTCCTTGGCGTTGCGCTGAATGAAGGAGCGCCGCGCCTCGACGTCCTCGCCCATCAGCACGCTGAACAGTTCATCGGCCTGAGCCGCGTCGTCCACTGTCACCTGAGACAGGACGCGGCGGGCCGGGTTCATCGTGGTTTCCCACAGCTCGGTGGCGTTCATCTCACCCAGGCCCTTGAAGCGCTGAATGCCGTCCCGCGGGCGCGGGTCCTTGCGGCCGGCCGCGATCCCGGCCTCGACCAGCAGATCCCGCTCCGCGTCGCTGTACGCATACTCGTCGGCGTTGCCGCGGCCCTCCCACTTGATCTTGTACAGCGGGGGGTTGGCCAGGTACACGTGCCCGGCCTCGATCAGCGGCTTCATGAACCGGAACAGCAGGGTCAGCAGCAGCGTCCGGATGTGCTGGCCGTCCACGTCCGCGTCGGCCATCAGGATGATCTTGTGGTACCGAAGCTTGGCCATGTCGAACTCGTCGTGGATGCCGGTGCCCAGCGCGGTGATCATCGCCTGGACCTCGTTGTTCTTCAGCACCCGGTCGATCCGGGCCTTTTCCACGTTGAGGATCTTGCCCCGGATGGGCAGGATGGCCTGGAACTCAGGGTTCCGGCCGCCCTTCGCGGAGCCGCCGGCCGAGTCGCCCTCGACCACGTAGACCTCGCACTTGGCGGGATCCGATGACTGGCAGTCCGCCAGCTTGCCCGGCAGCGAGCTGCTCTCCAGCAAGCTCTTGCGCCGGGTCAGGTCCCGCGCCTGGCGGGCCGCGACCCGCGCGCGCTGGGCCTGCATGGCCTTGGTGATGATGTCCTTGGCCTCGCCCGGGTTCCGGTCGAACCAGTCGCGCAGGTGGTCGTTGCAGACCTTCTGCACGTACGACTTGGCCTCGGTGTTGCCGAGCTTGGTCTTGGTCTGCCCCTCGAACTGCGGGTCGGCCAGCTTGACCGACACGATCGCGGTGAGGCCCTCGCGCACGTCCTCGCCGGTCAGGTTGTCGTCCTTCTCCCGCAGCAGCTTCTGCTCGCGGGCGTACTTGTTGATGATCGAGGTCAGCGCGGACCGGAAGCCCTCCTCGTGCGTGCCGCCCTCCGCCGTGTTGATCGTATTGGCGAAGGTGTGCACGGACTCGGAGTACGAGCCGTTCCACTGCATGGCGATCTCGGCGGAGATCCCGTCCCCGTCCTCACCGAAGTCGATGACCGAGGCGTGCACTGGCTCCTTGGAGGAGTTGAGGTACCGGACGAAGTCCGAGATCCCGCCCTTGTACAGGTACGTCACCACTCGCGGGCCAGCGCTGTCGGTGCCGGCGTCGGCGGTGTCGGCGTCCGGGCGCTCGTCGGTGAGCGTGATCGTGAGACCACGATTGAGGAAGGCCATCTCCTGGAGCCGCCGGGACAGCGTCTCGAAGTTCCAGGTGGTGGTCTCGAAGATCGTGGCGTCCGGCCAGAACGTGGTGATCGTGCCGGTGTCCGGCGACTCCTCGCCCCGCTCCAGCGGCGCGATCGGCGCGCCGCGCTCGTAGGACTGCCGCCACACATACCCGTCCCGGCGGATCGCGAGGTCGAGGTGCGACGCCAGGGCGTTCACCACCGAGACGCCGACCCCGTGCAGGCCGCCGGACACCGCGTAGGACTTGGCGTCGAACTTGCCGCCCGCGTGCAGCGTGGTCAGCACGACCTCGACCGCGGGGCGCTTCTCCACCGGGTGCATGTCGACCGGGATGCCGCGGCCGTTGTCCTCCACCCGGACGCCCCCGTCCGGCAGCAGGGTGACCTCAATGGCGTCGCAGTACCCGGCGAGTGCCTCATCGACCGAGTTGTCCACGACTTCTTGCACGAGGTGGTGGAGCCCGCGATCCCCGGTGGAGCCGATGTACATGCCAGGCCGTTTCCGGACGGCCTCCAGCCCCTCCAGTACCGTGATCGAGCGTGCGTCATATGACAAGTGGGAACTCCATCCTGCTGAAGCGCGCGCGAGACACCCCCCGGTGTCGTTAGTGTGCGCGTACCCCCAATTCTAGCTGGGAACTCGGGGTGACACGGGCGTTCCTAGCCGTACGTGTCGCCGTGTCCCCGGCTTCCTGGTACCCGCCATCCGCCACGCTGCCGTGGGCCAGCCGGCCCCCTGACCTTGACCCGGCGGACGGTGCCCTCACCCAGCTCGGAATTGAGCCTGCGGACCAGCGCTGATGCGAGCAGCCTGACCTGCGTGGCCCACGCGGTCGAGTCGGCCGCGATCGCGAGCTCGCCGTCGGCAAAGCCGTCCGGGCGAGTGTGGGCGGCGAGGTCAGGCCCCACGATTTGGGACCAATTACTGAACACCGAACCGACCGCCGCTTGTTCCTTCCAGCCCTGGTCGGACAGCAGGCCGCCGATGGCGGCGGCGAGCGGCTGGGGGTCGTCCCGGCGCGCCCGGCGCGGGCGGGAGGAAGCGCCACCTGGCGGCAGGCCGGCCGCCTCTCCGCCCGGGCCCGTGGAGCCTGGGCGACCGGTAGTGGGCCAGTCCCCCCGGGCCCGGGCGTCGGCGATGACGTCGGCCAGTGCGGCGGCCGCGCGGCGGAGCCGTTCCGCACGCGGCACCAGAGCCGGATCGGCGTCAGTCGGCACGGGTGATCTTCCCGTTGCCGACGTCGTACCTCGCCCCGGTGAGGCCGGCCGGCACGTCGGCGGGAACCGCAGCGGTCACCACCACCTGCTCGGCCCCGCCCACCAGCGCGGCCAGCCGGTCGCGGCGGCCGGTGTCGAGCTCGGCGAAGACATCATCGAGGATCAGCACCGGGTCGTCCCCGTCCACGCGGAGCAGTTCGTAGGCCGCCAGCCGGAGGGCCAGCGCGAGCGACCAGGACTCCCCGTGGCTGGCGTAGCCGCGGGCGGGCAGGTCGCCGACGCGCAGTTCCAGTTCATCGCGGTGCGGCCCGATCAGGCAGACTCCGCGCTCCAGTTCCTGCGGGCGGGCCTGCTGGAGCGCCTCCCGCATGGCCACCTCGATATCGGTGCTCTTCCCCGCCACCTCGTCCTGGCCCGCTGCGCCGTCCTGGCCCGCTGCGCCGTCCTGGCCCGCTGCGCCGTCCAGGGCAGCCAGCGGGAACGAGGACCGGTAGGTGACGCCGGCCGGCCCCTGGTCCCCGGAGACGGCGGCGTAGGCCGCCGCTATGTGCGGCCGGAGAGCCCGGACCAGCGAGAGCCGCGCGGTGAGAAGCTCGGCTCCGGCCCGGGCGAGCTGGTCGTCCCAGGCCTCGAGGGTGGCAGCCATAGCCTCGGGCAGGGTCCCGGCTGCAGGGCCGCCGGGCCGGCCACGTGGCATGCGGGCGGCCGCCGACTTCAGCAGCGCCGTCCGCTGGCGGACGACCCGTTCGTAGTCCGTGCGGACCGCAGCGTAACGAGGTGCCGTTGCGACCAGAAGATCGTCGAGAAATCGCCGCCGTTCCCCTGGATCCCCCTTGACCAGGGCCAGGTCCTCCGGTGCGAAGAGCACGGCGCGGAGCACGCCCAGGATTTCGCGGGGCCGCGGCAACGGCGCCCGGTTCAGCCGTACCCGATTCGCCCGGCCCGGGTTGACTTCGATCTCGACCAGGGCGTTCCCCCGGGCCGATGTGACAGCGGCCCGGAGGATGGCCCGGTCAGCGCCCTGCCGGACCAGCGGGCCATCCGTCGCGACCCGGTGACTGCCGAGCGTGGCGACGTAGCCGATGGCCTCCGCCAGGTTGGTCTTGCCCTCACCGTTCGGCCCGCTCAGCGTGGTCACTCCCGGCGCGAGCATCAGGTCAGCCGAAGCATAGGACCTGAAGTCGGTGAGAGCGAGCCGTGTTAGGTGCACGGCTGTAGAGGTTACTGCCGGGAGCGGCGCACGATGCTCCGCTACTGAGCCGCGCATCCGGACAGGGCCCCCTGCCCGGCTAGCCCGCCGACCGGATGGGCATCAGCACGTACCGGTAGTCGGGCGGGCCGTCCTCGCCGCGCTTGCCGGTGACGACCGCCGGCCGGGTCGGCGTGGTGAAGGAAATCCGCGCCGTGTCGGAGTCGATCGCGCTCAGCCCCTCCAGCAGGTACTGCGGGTTGAAGGCGATCTGCAGATCCTCGCCGTCGAAGCTCGCCTCGACGGTCTCCACCGCCTGGGCCTCGTCGCCGGCCCCGGCTTCCAGCACGAGCTCGCCAGCGGAGAACGCCAGCCGGACGGGGGTATTCCGCTCGGCCACCAGGGCCACCCGCTTGACCGCCTCGGCAAACGGTGCGGCGGGAAGCTCCGCGACGGCGTTGAACTCGCTCGGCAGCAGCGTCTGGTACCGCGGATACTCGCCGCCGAGCAGCCGCGTCGTAGTCTGCCGACCGCCCCCGTCGAATCCGATGATGCCCTCTCCCTGGGAGCCGTCGTCGCCGGGCACGGTCAGGGCGATGAACACCTCGGCAGCCGTCGTCAGCGATCGGGCGGCGTCCACGAGGACCCGCGACGGCACCAGGACCGCGGCCGACGCGTCCGGCTTGGCCGGCTGCCAGTGCAGTTCGCGGACCGCGAGCCGGTACCGGTCGGTGGCGACGAGGGTCACGGTGTCCCCGGCGAATTCCATCCGGATCCCGGTGAGCGCGGGCAGCGTGTCGTCGCGGCCCGCCGCGATGGCCACCTGGCTGATCGCTGAGGCCAGGACGTCCGCGCCGATCGCCCCGGCCTCCGGTGGCATGCCCGGCAGCGTCGGGTATTCATCGTCGGGCAGGGTCATCAGCGTGAAGACCGCGCTGCCGCACTTCAGGGTGGTCCGGGTCCCTTCTGTGCTCATCTCCACGGGACGGGCCGGCAGGCTACGGACGATCTCAGCCAGAAGCCGGCCGGACACCAGTACCGTGCCCTCCTCATCCGTGATCACCGGCACGCTGGCCTGAGCCGAGACCTCGTAGTCGAACGTGGACAGAGTCAGCTGCTGGGCGGCCGCCAGGTGCATGCCGGCCAGCACCGGAACGGCCGGGCG
>JBEKCN010000057.1:0-9468 GCA_050014855.1 Streptosporangiaceae bacterium
CGGCGCTCAGGACGGTGGCGAACGCCGTCCAGGCGATCTCGGGGACGGCCAGCGCGGGGGCGGCCGGGTCGGCCCGGCGGGCCAGCCAGGCGTACCGCGTCATGACCGCGCACAGCAGAGCCGAATCCGCGGTGGCCAGCCAGAAGCGGCGGGCACCGAACTCCAGCGGGACATAGCCGCTGCGGACGGCCACGGCCCCGGCCCACCAGGCCAGGGCGGCCCGCGCGGCCCGGGTGGCCGGGGCGGCGGGATCGGGCTGGCTCGCCTGAACGCGCCACAGCCGCCAGGCGGACGTGGCCGTGGTCAGGTTCAGCACCGACCACACCACCGGGAACACCGCCCCAGGCGGTGAGAAGGCCGGGCGATCGAACCGCTCGTACTGCGGCCGGGTGCCGGCGGCCCGCTGGCCCGCCCAGGCGGACAGCCCCTGCGCTGCGCCGTAGACGGCCGCGGCGCCCGCCCAGGCGGCAGCGGCCCGGAAGGTGCGGCCGTCAGCGACTGCGCGCACCTGGGCCAGCGGCCGGCTCCGGGGGCCGTTCATACCTGGCCGCCGGACAGGTGGCGGGTGAGCTCGGCCTGGAACTGCACGGGCTGATCCAGGTGAGGGCCGTGACCGGCATCCTTGATGACCACTTCGCGGTAGCGGCCGCCCGCGGCGGCGTAGCCGTCGAGCACGGCCCGGGTCTGCGCCACCATGGGCTGCGGCGGCCAGGTCTGCTCCCCCGGCCAGCCGGGCACGGCGCCGATCGAGCCCAGGTAGGCCAGATCGTACAGCGAGGTGTCGGAGACGATGACGTCGTCCGCGCCGCGCAGCCACAGGATCGGCGGCTTGGGCGCTACCCCGGGCAGGTCGTCGATCCGCAGGTGGGTGGGCGCCATGGTGTTGAGCACGCCGCGGTCGCCGGGCGCGATGCCCGGCCAGGCCGGGGTGGTGCGCGCGGTGCCCGGGTAGTGATCGTCGCCCAGCCGGGTGGACAGCATGGACTCCACCAGGATGTCCAGGTGCTCGGGCACGTGCGGCGGCTTGACGTAGTGAGCCAGCAGCACCTGGCGCGGCGACAGCGCACTGGCGTCGGTGCGGTCACCGGCCGCGAGCCGGGCGATGAAGCCCTGGTTGGCGGTGCCGCCGCCGGAACCCGCGCCGGCCGGGTCGCACAGGGTGCCGTCCAGGCCGCGGGTCCCGCCGAAACCGAACGGGGACACCGGGTCGACCAGCGTCAGCGACGCGGCCCGATGGCTGCCGGGCCGGTGGGCCAGGTACTGCAGGACCACCCCGCCCCCCATGCTCCAGCCGATCAGGTGCACGGTGTCCAGGCCGAGCGCGGCGATGACGGCGGCCAGGTCGTCGGAGTAGTCGCGCAGCCCCCGGGTGGCGTCCACCGGCTCCGGGTCGGTGCCGCCGAATCCGCGCAGGTCAATGGCCAGCGGCCGGTAGGCCTCCGGCAGGGCCAGCATGGCCTGCTGCCAGAACAACGAGGACGACACGTTCCCGTGCACGAACAGCACCGCGGCCCCGGTCCGGTCTGGCACGGACAGCACGGTAGTGGTCAGCCGGTCGGTGGGCACCTGGGCCGCGGCGATGCCGGGCAGCAACGTTTCCATGGCCAGGTCATGGTAGCGGGTGCGGCGGGCCGGCGGGCAGGTCAGCGGGGCGGTAGGCAGGGCGGGCCGGTCAGCCGGGCGGCAGGCTGGTGATCAGCGCGTGCACCTGGGCGGGCAGTGCCATGGCGGCGGTCAGCCGGTTGTCGATGACGGCGTGCGGCGCGGCGGGCGGGACGTCTAGCCGCGCGCTGGCCGAGAACGCGGCGAACTGCGCCAGCTTGGCCGTGTCCCGGGGGGAACCGCGCGCGGTGAGCCGCTGGTGCAGGGTGGCTGCGTCCGACCGGACCCAGACCAGGTGCACCGGCGGGCCGCCGAGGTCACTTACCCAGGACCGCCAGCGGGCCGCGTCGTGGATCTGCCGGGTGAACGGCCCGGACAGCAGGACCTGACAGCCGCGGGCCCGGATCTCGCGGGCTGTGGCCGTCATGCCCGCGTACTCGTGCACCTTGATGTGCTCGTCGTACCAGGCGCCCTCGCGCTCGCCCGGCGGGCGGCCGCCGGCGGCCAGCGTCGCGGCCACGAAGGGTCCGTACATGGTGTCCTTGTCGAGCAGCGCAGGCACCGGGTCCAGGGCGGCCAGCAGCAGGTCAGCCACCGTGCTCTTGCCGGCTCCCGGCGGCCCGGCCACCACCCACACCGGCGCGGAAACGCACATGAACAGTGAGGATAGGACGGAGCTACCGGCGCAGGATGCGGGTGGCGTTGCCGCGCAGTACCGCGTCCAGGGCGTCCGGCTTGATACCGAGGCCGGTCAGCTCGGCCAGGCAGCGCTCGGGCGCGATGAACGGGTAGTCGCTGCCCCAGACGAACTGATCCGACAGGCGGCCGTTGAGCTCCCTGATCACCTCAGGCGGGATCCGCCGCGGCGACCAGCCGGAGATGTCGATGAACACGTTGGTCTTGTGCAGGGCCATGGCGATCAGGTCCATTTGCCACGGCCAGCCGAAGTGCGCGGCCACCACGGTCAGGCTGGGATGGGCCGCGGCCACCGGGTCGAGCTTGAGCGGGTGAGCGTAGTCGATCCGGATGCCCTGGCCGCCGGGCTGGCGCGCGCCGATCCCGCTCGTCCCGGTGTGGAACAGGGCGAGCAGGCCATACTCCTCGCACGCGGCGAACACCGGCCAGTACTGCGGGTCGTCCGGGGCGAACGCCTGCAGGGACGGGTGGAACTTCACCCCGCGCAGCCCGAGAGCCGCGATGTTCGCGACCTCGGTCACGGCGGCCGCGCCCTTGTGCGGATCGACCGACCCGAGCCCGGTGAACACGTCCGGGTACTCGCGGCAGGCCGCCGCGATGGTCTCGTTCGGCACGCGGGGGCGCCCGGTCGCGGTCTCGGCGTCCCAGGCCAGTAGGACCGCCAGCAGGCCAAGCTCCCGGTACTGCTCCGCCAGCTGGCCGAGCGACCTGCGCTGTACCGGGGAGCGGAAGTACGCTTCGGCCGCCTCGACGTAACCGGCCATGCTGCCGTCCAGCCAGTCCGGCGTGGGCAGGTGCACGTGAAAGTCAATCGCCCGGGGTGACACAGGCCCATCGTAGAAGGCCTGTCGGGTTCTGGGCTAGGCGGGCGGCCCGGGCCGAGGGACAATGGCGCCGCCGGACAATGACGCCGCCGGACAATGACGCCGCCGGGCGAGGCGCCCGGGGTAAGGGAGGGCACGTGGTGAGTAGAGACATTGACGGCGCGGGAATCGACAGGGTCCTGCGGGACACGGTGGATTCGGGCGCGGTCCCGCAAGTAGCGGCGATCGCCGCCGACCGGGACGGGGTCATATACCAGGGCGCGGTGGGGCCGCGCGCGGTAGGCGAGGACGCCCCCGTGAGCACGGACACGCTGTTCCGGCTCATGTCCATGACCAAGATGCCGGCCACGGTGGTCGCGCTGCAGGAGATGGAGAAGGGCAACCTCGACCTGGATGCCCCGGTGGTCGACTACTGCCCCGAGTTCGACGAGGTCCAGGTGCTGACCGGCTTCGACGGCGGGACCCCGCAGCTCCGGCCGCCGGCCAGCCAGGCCACGGTCCGGCAGCTCATCACGCACACCTCGGGCCTGGGCTACTGGTTCTGGAACGGCGACCTGGTGCAGTGGGAAAAGCTCACCGGCATCCCCAACGTGGTGGCCGGGCTGAGGTCCGCGCTGCGGGCCCCGATGGTGGCCGACCCGGGGACCGCCTTCAGCTACGGCATCAGCACCGAATGGCTGGGCCAGGTCGTGGAGGCGGTGACCGGAGTGGGCCTGGACGTCGCCATCAAGCAGGGCGTCACCGGCCCGCTCGGCATGAACCACACGACGTTCCTGATGACCGACGACGAACGGCTGAACTGCACGCCCGTGCACGTCAAGGGCGAGGACGGGAACTGGGTCGCCATCGGCGAGGTCCTCAACCAGGCGCCGGAGTACTGGGCGGGCGGGCACGGGCTGTACGGGCCGCCGACCGACTACATCCGGTTCGAGCAGGCCCTGCTGCGCGGCGGCGAACTGGACGGGGCAAGGATCCTGCGCCCGGAGACCGTGGACGACGCGTTCCGCAACCAGATCGGCGAGCTGGACTTCCCGGCCGAGATCCCGACCGCCGACCCGGCCTCGAGCGGCTCACTGGCCCTGGGACCCGGGTACAAGTGGGGCTACGGGCTGCTGCTCAACACCCAGGACACGCCGGGGATGCGCCGGGCCTGGAGCGGGGCCTGGGCGGGACTGTGCAATACGCACTTCTGGGTCGACCGGACGGCCGGGGTGTGCGCCTCGATCTACAGCAACTCTCTGCCGTTCGTCACGCCGGAGGCACTCGCCCTGTACCAGGACTTTGAGCGGGCGCTGTACGCCGCCCTGTGACGGCCCCGCTGTCGGCCCCGCTGTCGGCCATCCAGGACGGTGTACTCACCGCCGTGGTACCGCACCTTGACCGCCTGATCCAGCGGGGCCACGCCGCCGGTGGCCAGCAGGACCCCCGCCTTGGTGGCTTCCGCTACGAAGGTACCCATCTTGGCCATCTCGTCCGGGGACGGCGGCGTCATCGGTGCGGAGGGGTCGCCCATGGTGTATCCAAGGAATCGCATCGCACTGCTCCTTTGTTGTTTTGTCCGTCTGGTGTTGTTTTGTCCGTCTGGCCGGTTGTCCGTCCGGGCGGGCGGAATTTCCGCTGCCTTGCCCACGCGTCGAACGTGACCGCGGTAAATCGACACGGACAGGAAAATTTTCCCCCGCCGCCCGGGCGGCCGAGGGAACATCGCCGGGACTGCTAGCGTTGCGACCAGGTGGCGGCGAGGAAGCCGCCCTACTCGCGGGCGCACGGCCCGCGTGGTCGCTTGTGCGAGAGTCCGCTGGTCGGCGAGTCATAATTCGCCACTGTCGTCGACATCTGAGACATGACGCGGCCCCCGTACCAGCGATGGAGTTCATGCATGCCTGACAATGCCCGGCGCACGCCTGCGCGCACCCGCCAAGAAGGCCGCCGAAGCGGCCAGCCCCCGCGCCGCGGTGGTGATGGTGGCTGGCGCGGTAGCGACGGCACCCGGCGCACCGGGGGGAGCCCACCGGGCGCCTGGCGCGCCGATGGCGGCCGCCGTGGCGGCCCCGCCGCGCAGCGCCCCGGCCGACCGGCCCGCCCGCCGCAGGCCGACCGCTACGCCGGGCTCGACCGGGCGCTGTCCGATGCGGCAGCCCAGCCCGCCCCCGCGGCGGCCTCTTTCGGCGAGATCGGCCTGCCGGAGCGGCTGATCAGCGCCCTTGCGGCGCGCAACATTCACGAGCCGTTCGCGATCCAGTCGCGGGCACTGCCGGACGCGCTGGCGGGACGCGACGTGCTCGGCCGGGCCCAGACGGGCTCGGGCAAGACCCTCGCGTTCGGCCTGCCGATGCTCACCCGGCTGACCGGGGCCTCCGTCCGGGCTGAGCGGCGCGACAGGGCGCCGCGCGGGCTGGTCCTGGTACCGACCCGGGAGCTGGCCCAGCAGGTGGCCGACGTGCTCACGCCGCTCGGCCGCAGCGTGGGCGTGAGCGTCACGACCGTCTACGGCGGCGTGCCGATCGGGCGGCAGATTACCCGGGTGCGGGACGGCGTGGACATCGTCGTCGCCACGCTCGGCCGGCTGATCGACCTGCTCGACCGGGGCGCCTGCACGCTGGCCGGCATCGAGATCACGGTCATCGACGAAGCCGACCACATGGCCGACCTGGGCTTCCTGCCCGCGGTCACCCGCATCCTGGATGAGACGCCGGCCGGCGGCCAGCGGCTGCTGTTCTCCGCCACGCTGGACAAGCGGGTCGGCCAGCTGGTGACCCGCTACCTCAGCGACCCCGCACTGCACGCGGTGGCGCCGCAGGCCGAGACGGCCAGCGTGGCCGAGCACAGCGTGCTGGTCCTGGACGGCCGCGACAAGCTGGCGGTAGCGGCGGAGATCGCCAGCCGCCCGGCCCGGACGCTGTTCTTCGTCCGGACCAAGCACGGCGCGGACCGGCTCGCCCGGCAGCTGACCAAGGCCGGGGTGCCCGCCGAGGCCATCCACGGCAACCGGAACCAGAGCCAGCGGCAGCGGGCCCTGGACGCGTTCGCGGCCGGCCACCCGCGGGTGCTGGTCGCCACCGACGTCGCGGCGCGCGGCATCCACGTGGACGACGTGGAGCTGGTCGTGCACTTCGACCCGCCGAACGACCACAAGGACTACCTGCACCGGTCCGGCCGGACGGCTCGCGCCGGGGCCTCCGGGCTGGTCGTCACCCTGGCCGAGGAAGGCCAGGTGCGGGAGTTGATGCGGATGCACGACGCGGCCGGCGTAGACGCGCCGCGGCACCACGTCGGCGTGGGCCACCACCTGGTCCGGGAGATCGCCACGACCGGCACGCCGGTACCGCCCGCCCCGCCGAGGGCCCCAGCAGGCTCCCTGGCGGCCGCGGCCCGCGGCGGCGCGAAGCGGCGGCGGCCGCGGCCGGCGGGCGACCGGACCGGGCCGGCCGGCGACCGGTCGCGGGCGCCCCACCGCAGCGGCCAGCCCCGCGAAGCGAACCGCGGCCCGCGTGGCGCGTGGGCACGCGGCAGCCAGCCGCGGAACGGGTAACCGGGCGCGAAGGCGCAACTGTGCTAACTGTGCCCCGCACCGGGGGGTTAACCCCCTGGTGCGGGCCTCTTCTATGGTGAGCTCCGCGGCGGGGTCGGCGTCGAGACGTTCCGCGGGGATCGGTACTCCGCTGCGGACGGAGTAGCCATAGGTGCCGTTGTCCAGCCGCTGCAGCGCCCGGTCGATGGCAGCGATCCGGTCCCGGAAGCGGGTCGTGACCGCGTCGGCCATGTCCTCGGCGGTGAGCGTCTGGGCGGAATCGGCCGCGTCGTTAATCTCGGCCCCGGCCTCGTCGTCCTGCCACGTCGCCGCCTCGGCCGCGGCCTCATGGAGCGTCTCCTCCACCTCGGCGCGTTCGGCCGTCAGCCGGGCCCGGGCCTGGTCCTCGTCCATCTGTCTCCCTCGTGCTGGCCGGCGTCCGGACAGCAGACAACGCACGCAGCCTGCCTGGTCCCCGCAACCCCCCGCAGGCCGCGAGGCTGGCCAGCGCCGGCACGCGGACGGCGGCAGCCGATGTGTATTGGACTAGGACATATATCACACACCGCCGCCCGGTCGCGGGAGGACGGACAGGCGCTGGTAAGCCCGGGGCAGCCACCGGCCAGGGTCAGGCCCAGCGTTCTGGGGCCCAGCGCTCTCAGCGGCGGCGCTCCGGCTCGGCGACCAGCAGCCGGTCCCCCGCCGCGACGAACGGATCGTCGCCGACCCCCGGGGTGAAGCTGCCGTCGTGGACCAGGCCCAGGACCAGGCCGGACCGCTCGTCGCGGACAGCGCTGAGCGCCTAATCCGCTGGCGGGGACGATCCTGATGGGGCAGGGTGGACGTGTGAGCGTGCCGTTTCCCGAGCCGACCGAGCCGGCCGCCTCGCGGGCCGAGGTCTTGCTGCGCTACCTGGACTTCTTCCGGGACCGGCTGGTCAGCAAGCTCCAAGGAATGCCGCCCGGTGAGCTGCGCGCGAGCCGCCTGCGGTCCGGCTGGGCGCCGATCGAGCTGATCAAGCACCTGCGCTACGTGGAGCTGCGCTGGCTGGAGTGGGGCTTCGAGGGCACCGACGTAGCGGACCCGTGGGCAGACGTGAAGGACGGCCGCTGGTACGTCGGGCCCGGTGAAACCCTGGACGGCCTGGTGGCGGACCTGGAGGCGCAAGCGGCCCGGACACAGGCGATCGTCGCCGCCCACGACCTGGCCGATTCCGGCCGGCCCGGTGACCGCTGGGACGGCGCTGATCCCGCCACGCTCGAGCGGATCCTGCTCCATCTGGTGCAGGAGTACGCGCGGCACGTCGGGCAGCTGGATATCGTTACCGAGCTCGCCGGCGGCCCGGTTGGTGAATAAGTCAGGCGGCGAATAGGTCAGGCCTGGCCGAGCGCCTCGCGGATCAGGCTGGCCAGGCCGGTGGGCCAGACGGTCTCGCTGGTGGCGTCCAGCTCGACCAGCGTCCACCAGCGCCAGGCGGCGATCCCGTCCGTCGCGTGCATCGCATCGACGCCATGGATCTCGCGGCCGGGCACGCTGGTCCGCCCCAGGTACAGCCGTTCCCGCTGCTGGACCAGCCGGCCCGCGTACTCCATCGACCATGTCCGGCGGAGCACCTCGGCGCCCAGCGGGATGTCACTCCAGCCGGTCTCCTCGGCCAGCTCGCGAAGCGCGGCGGCGGAGAACTTCTCACCCTCGTTCAGGCCGCCGCCCGGGGTCGTCCAGTGGCTGCCGTTGGGCGGCCCGTCGTCGTAGCGCATCAGCAGGACCCGGTCGTCCGGGTCGAGCAGGACGACGCGGGCGGCCAGGCGCACCGGGAGATCGTTCATGGTCCCTTCATTGTGCCGTTTTGAGACCTGAGGGGTACAGCCGCGGTGCGAGCATCGAGACCATGGCCGGGACCGACACGTCATCAGCACAGGCGGGGCAGACACTGACGGTGGCGCTGGATCTGCCGTCGGCGCAGCTGCTCGCAGACCAGATCTCGACCATCCAGGATCTGCAGTTCGTGATGGAGTGCTGCAAGCGGCTGCTCAGCGAGCTGGTCACCCCCGAGGACGAACGGGACCCGGTGGTACCGCAGGCGCTGTGGTCGGCCGCGCTGACCGCCTACGGCCGCTGCTTCGCCGTGGGCAAGCGGTTCGGGCTCACCGCCGACGACGTGCGCGGCCTGCCGCTCGAGGGCCAGGTGATGAAGTTCCACAACTGGATCGTCGAGGAGCGCAACCAGCTGGCCCGGCACCCGGCCGACCCGTTCGAGGCGGCGAAGGTCGGCACCGTACTGGCGGCGCCCGGCCTGTCCCGCGGGGCCGCCGAGCGGCAGCTCGAAGGGATCACCGTGCTGTCGGCGAGCCACATCCTGGTCGACGGGGCCGGGGTGCGGCAGCTGGGCGCGCTGGCGTCCGAGCTGGCCAAGCAGACCGCCGGGAAGGCCCGGGAGCAGGAACGCGCCGTCCTGGGCGACGCGCGCAGGCTCGGCCTGGACACGCTGTACACGCTGCCGCCGCTGCCGGTCGGTGCGCCTGACGACTCCGGGGTCTCCGGAGTCTCCGGAGTCTCCGGGGAGGGCGACGAGGACGGCGCCAGCGAGGCGGGCCCCGCGTAGCGGGCGGCGCTTATTGGGCGGCTTCCGATCTCCGGACAAAGACGGTAGCGCCCCGGACGAGGAGCCGGGCACGAAAAAGGCGGATGGCACCGCCACCCGCCTCATCGTTTTCCCGGTCTAGTTCACCGGCCCGGGCCGGCCTTGGGCGTCGGCCGGGGACCGGCGCACCAGTGGTCAAAGCAGGGACGGCACATCTTGGTCAGCTGATCGATGGCCGTGTAGACGCCGCACCT
>JBEKCN010000058.1:0-9453 GCA_050014855.1 Streptosporangiaceae bacterium
GGAGGCGGCCAGGGTGGTCCGGGCCCGATCGGGAGGCGGCCAGGGTGGTCCGGGCCCGATCGGGAGGCGGCCAGGGTGGTCCGGGCCCGATCAGCCGCCGCGGGCGGCAGCCAGCCGGAGCAGGGTCAGGCATGCCGCACCGAACTCATGCCCTGCGGCATCCAGGGCCATGGGCAGCGTGCTGGTTTCGGTCATGCCCGGGGAGACGTTGACCTCGAGGAAGTAGACCTCGCCGGATTGGCTGACAATGAGATCGGTGCGAGAGATGTCACGCAGCCCCAGCGCGGCATGCGCGCAGGACGCGGCCTTGGCGGCGCTGTCCAGAGCGGCGCTCGGCAGCCGGGCCTCGGTGTAGAAGGCGGTCTGACCCGCGGTGTACCTGGCCGTGTAGTCGTACTGCCCGGCGGCGGGGACGATCTCCACCGCCGGCAGGGCCTGCGGCCCGTCACCCAGGTCGACGACGCTGACGGCGATCTCCGTGCCCTCGATGAACCGCTCGATCAATGCCGTGTCGCCGTAGGCGAAGCAGCTGACGATCGCAGTGGGCAGCTCGGCCGCCGAGGGCACGGGGCTGGCCCCCAATGAGGAACCGCCCCGGGCCGGCTTTACGAACAGCGGCAGGCCGAGCCGGGCGATGATACGGTCGATGACCGCGGTGGCCCCCAGATCATGGAAGATCTCCCGGGGCAACGTGACCGACGGGGGCGTGGTGATGCCGGCCGCGCCGACCAGCGCCTTGGCGGTGGGCTTGTCGAACGCGCTCCGGCAGGCACTGGCTACCGAGCCGACGTACGGAGTTCCGAGCAGGGCCAGGATCTCCTTGATCGCACCGTCTTCCCCGTAACTCCCGTGAACGACGGGAAAGATCGCTGATGGCGGGTCGGCGAGCAGGGCCGGGATCAGCCCCGCATCGGCGTCAGCCATCCTCGCGTCGACGCCTGCTTCCTCCAGGGCGTCGCGTACCCGCCGCCCAGAGCGCAGCGAAACTTCGCGCTCCGGCGAAAGGCCGCCCGCGAGCACCACAACATGATCAAGTTCTGTCACCTAAGGCCTCTTACAAGTCGCCGGGACCCGGAGTCTCGGGCCCCGTCCGGCCGGACGTGGACATGGCGCCGAAGGTGGCACACAGATCGATCTCCGCCTCGATGACCGACGCCAGCCGCCGGACGCCTTCCCGGATTCGCTCCGGCGGGGGAAAACAGTAGGAAAGCCGGAGATGGTCGGTACCGCCGCCGTCCGCGTAAAAGCCCGTACCTGGCACGTACGCCACCCGGGAAGAAACCGCCCGCGGAAGCATCGCCTTGGCGTTGATGCCTTCGGGGAGCTCCAGCCAGACGTAGAAGCCCCCCGCCGGGGTGGTCCACCGGCAGCCGTCGGGCATCTGTGCGGCCAGCGCGTCCAGCATTGCGTCCCGGCGCTGCCGGTACAGCTCACAGAAGTCCTTGACCTGCTCGCGCCAGGGCTGGGTGGTCAGGTACTCAGCCACCACGAGCTGGGAGAAGCTGGAGTGGCAGAGCACAGCGGATTCGGCGGCCAGGACGAGCTTGTCGCGTATCGCAGGCGGCGCCGCCGCCCAGCCGACCCGGACGCCGGGCGCGAAGGTCTTGGAGAACGTCCCGAGGTACACGACACCCTCTGCGTCGTCGGCACGCAGCGAGCGCATCGGCTCGCCGTCGAAACCGAGCAGCCCGTAAGGGTTGTCCTCGATGACGAGCAGCCCCGCGGCCTGGCAGATCTCTAGAATCCGGGGGCGCCGCTGCGCCGCGAGCGTGACTCCCGCCGGATTCTGGTAGTTCGGCACGGTGTAGAGGAACTTGATCCGGCGCCCGGCCGCAGTGAGCCGCTGGATCGTATCCTCCAGGGCCTCGGGGATGAGCCCGTCATCGTCCATCGCCACGTGGACCACGTCGGCCTGATAAGCCGCGAACGAGCCGAGTGCGCCAACGTAGGAGGGCGCCTCGGCGAGCACCACGTCATTCGGGTCCACGAAGATCCGGGTGATCAGATCGAGCGCCTGCTGCGAGCCGACGGTCACGACGACGTCGTCCGGGTGAGCCCGGATGCCCTCCAGGGACATGACCTCGCAGATTTTTTCCCGCAGGCCGACGTCACCCTGAGCAGTGCAATACTGGAGTGCTACGCTGCCGCGGTCGGTGACCAGCTGGCCGATCATGTTGCCGACGACGTCGAGAGGCAAGGCCGTCACGTACGGGGATCCACCGGCCAGCGAGACAATCTCCGGCCGGGCGGTTACGGCGAACAGAGCCCGGATCTCCGAAGCGACCATGCCGCGGGCACGCTCCGCGTACTGGTCGAAATAGGGATCAATCCTCGATCCCTGGCGGCGGGAATTCGCGTGCCGTGCGCCCTCGCTCATGGCCTCGTCTCCCAACGGTCGCTATCATTCCAGCATAGGGCCGGGAGCACAGTGCCATTGTGTGAAGCTTGCGTTGGGACGCGCACATGCCTCCACAAGTGGGGGCATGCGAAACTCTGGGGGCCACGTGTCGCGCCGACTCGCCAATATCACGCTTGATAACCTCGGCGATCTGCCGCCAAGGTGCCGCAGCTGCGTCTTCTGGGAGCTGGACCCGATCGGCGGGGCGAGGGCCGCCGATGCCGGGGAGCCGGCCCTGGAGAAAGAGTCGTGGGTCTCCTCGGTGCTGCTCGAATGGGGCAGCTGCGGGAAGATCGTCTATGTGGATGGCGCGCCGGCCGGGTATGCGCTGTACGCACCGCCGCCGTATGTTCCGCGCTCGGTGGCCTTCCCGACCAGCCCGGTGAGCGGGGACGCCGTGCTGCTCATGGCGGCTCATGTGCTGACCGAGTTCGCGAGCGGGGGGCTCGGCCGCATGCTCGTGCAGGGCATGGCCAAGGACCTCACCCGGCGCGGGGTGAAGGCTATCGAAGCCTTCGGTGTCCGCGACTGGGAGCCGCACTCCTGCATGCTGCCCGCCGATTATCTGCTCGCGGTCGGCTTCAAGACCGTCCGCCCGCACCACCACTACCCACGGCTCCGGCTGGAGCTGAAAACGGCGATGTCCTGGCGTGAGGACGTCGAGGTGGCCCTGGAGCGCCTGCTGGGCTCCATGACCCCCGCCCGGACCCCGGAGCGCGCACTCCGTCCCGCCTAGCGGCCCCCGAACACACAGCTGATGCCGGCCCCGGGAAGCATCCCCGGGTCCGGCACCATCCCTGCCGTCCTGCTGAGCCGCCGCGGTCAGAGGAACTCGGCGAGCTCCTTGAGCATCGCGGACTTCGGCTTGGCGCCGACGATCTGCTTCACGACCTGGCCGCCGGAGAACACGTTCATCGTGGGGATCGCCATGATCCCGTACTTCTGCGACACAGCCGGGTTCTCGTCGATGTTGAGCTTGACGACCTCGATCTTGTCGGCGTGCTCCTTGGCGATCTCTTCAAGCACCGGAGCCACCATCCGGCACGGCCCGCACCATTCTGCCCAGTAGTCCACGACTACCGGCTTCTCGCTCTTCAGGACCTCGTTCTCGAAGGTCGCGTCAGTCACAACCTTGGTCGCACCCAAGCCGTTCACTTCCCTTTTCGTTGACGGGTGATTGTCTTCAGGACTCCTGGCTGGCCAGCCATCGCTCCGCGTCGATGGCGGCGGCACAGCCGGTACCGGCGGCCGTGACCGCCTGGCGGTAGATGTGGTCCACCACGTCGCCGCAGGCGAAAACACCGTCGATGTTGGTCCGTGTGGTGGGGTGCTGAACCTGCAGGTAACCCTCGGGGTTGACGTCGAGCTGGCCGGTAAACAGCTCGCTGCGCGGATCATGGCCGATCGCCACGAACACGCCGCTCACGTTCAGCACGTCCTCCTGCCCGGTCTTGAGGTTCCGGATGCGCAGGCCAGTGAGTTTCTTGTCCCCGACGGCCTCGACGATCTCACTGTCCCAGAGGAACTTGATCTTGGGATTGTCGAACGCACGGTCCTGCATGATCTTGGAGGCGCGGAGGCTGTCGCGCCGGTGGATGACCGTGACCGACCGGGCGAACCGGGTCAGGAAGGTGGCTTCCTCCATCGCCGAGTCACCGCCGCCGACCACGGCAATGTCCTGCTCGCGGAAGAAGAACCCGTCACACGTGGCGCACCAGGACACACCGTGACCCGCCAATTCCTTCTCGCCGGGCATGTCAAGCTCGCGGTACCTGGAACCGGTGGCCACGATGACCGACTTGGCCAGGTAGGTCTCATCGACCGTCCGCACTACCTTGGGACTCGCGGTCAGGTCGACCGAGACCACATCATCCGCGAGGAGTTCGGCGCCGAAGCGCTCCGCCTGCTTGCGCAGCGAGTCCATCAGCTCCGGGCCGAGTATCCCGTCCGGGAATCCGGGAAAGTTCTCCACGTCCGTGGTCTGCATCAGCGCGCCGCCGGCCGTGACCGAGCCCTCGAACATCAGCGGCTCGAGCCGTGCGCGGGCCGCGTACACGGCCGCCGTGTAACCGGCGGGGCCGGATCCGATGATGATGACGTTGCGCACGGCGGTCATTTCTTGCTGCCCTTCCTTGACTGCACGGGATTCAACCGATCCTAGGGGTCTTTGATTCCCGCAGGCAGCGCGGCTAGTCAGGCTGGCCAGGGGCAGCCTGGCGACGCAGCCTAACCGCCGGACGCGTAGAGCCAGACATGGGTGAGCTGGTCGCTCTGGGTACCAGAGCACTTCGGGCCGACCACCCAGGCCTGGGCGTACGGATCCCCCTTCTGCTTCAGCGCGACGATGGTGGCCGGGTGGCCCTGGTAACGGGCGGCGTCGACCAGTGTCGGGGTGACGCCGGAGGTGACCTCCAGCGCGCACGCATTCTGCTGAGCCGTGGGGGTGTGCCGGATCGGCTTCCCGGCCCGCGTGTCCGGGCCGACCCTGCTCAGCTTGCTGAGCTCGCTTTCGATCTGTGCGCTCAGCGTTGACCATTTGTAGTCGATCCCGCTGGTGACCACGCTGAAGGCTGGCTGGGCCGGGACCACGGCCGGGCCGTGGAGCTGGCTGCCGCCGCGGCTGGCCCCCACGTGGTACGGGCCGACGGCGGCCCCGATCCGCGTCCTGGTCGCCGGGCCGGCGGATACGGACGGCCCCGAGCTGCCGGAGGAGGTCAGATGGACGGCCGCGTACCCGCCGGCCGCGACCAGGCACACCGCAGCGGCCGTGGCGAAGGCACGGCCGGCTACCGGGCTCGTCCAGCCGGGCCAGCGCCGCCGAGGCGGACCGCCGTCGGCGGTCCCGGCGGGCTGCAGCGTATGCCCGCGAGTGAGCTGTTCAGGGGCGGCGGCGGCCGCAGCGGACCGGGCCGCTGCTTCCGCGGCGATCGCCGCGCTCAGCCGCGCGGTCACCGCTTCGGGCATCGGCGACGGCGGTACGGACGCCAGCAGGACAGGCACGCCGGACAGCCCAGCACTGACGCTCGCGCAGCGCTGGCAGCCGGCCAGGTGCGCGTGGATCCGGGTGGCGCGGCGGCCGCTGATCAGCCCGGCGCTGAGCTCGGCCAGGACGTTCGCGTCCACATGCGCCGAATGACGCCTCATCCATCTCCTCCCTGCCCAGGTGAGACGCTGCCGGTTGCCGTACGGTTCCGTGAAAATCCCGCTTCAGGGCCAAGATCTGCCGCCGGCGTGCTGCTGCGCAGATGCTCGAGGTGCGGCAGCAGTCGCGCGCGCCCGCGGGCGCAGCGGCTCTTCACGGTCCCGGGCGAAATTTCCAGTACGGCCGCGGCGTCCGCGACGGGATAACCGAGCATGTCGACGAGGACGAGCGCCGCGCGCTGCTCAGGCGGGATCAGCCGCAGTGCCGCTTCCACGTCGAGCGCGGTGTCGCGGACACTGGCCGGATCCGTGGTGGCCGGGACGCGTCCCTGGGTGGCCAGCAGGTCCAGGGTGCCCTCGTCCCCGACGGAACTGACCGCGTGCGCGGTCCGGCGGCGCAGCCGGTCCAGCGACGCATTCACCACGATCCGGTGCAGCCAGGTCGTCACGGCCGAGTCGCCCCGGAAGTCACCGGCCCGGCGGAACGCCGAGATCATCGCCTCCTGCAACGCGTCCGCGGCCTCCTCCGGGTCGCGGAGGGTGCGCAGCGCCACCGCCCACAATCGGTCCCGATGCCGCAGAAACAACTGGCTGAAGGCATCGGGATCACCCTGCAGATGCCGCTTCAGAAGCTGCGCGTCCGAAAGGTCGGGGAAGATTCTGTCCGTCACGGCTGCCAGTGGATCTCAGCCGAATCCGCGCACGACCACGTTGTAGACCACGGCCTGATACTGGTTCGGGCTGCCCGCCATCTGCGGCAGGCTGGTGAACCAGATCATTACGTACTGTCCACTGGCCTGGCTGGTGACGTTGAACGTCTGAGTTCCGGAGGCCTGGCTGGGCGTCGTCGCCACGGGCGTGAATCCGCTATCCGACGCCGGGTTGTCCGAATTGCCGATCTCAAGGTCCGCAGCCGTACAGCAGGTCGAGGCGAACTGGACCGTTACCTGGCTGAGCCGGACCTGGTGGCCCATGTTCAGGATCAGGCCGGAGCCCTTCTTCAGGTTGCCGAAGGCCGGGCTGCCGATGTAGAACTGCGAATTCCACCCGGTGGTGCTGGTGCCGTCGATTGCGGCGCTCGCCTGCGCGGGGTTGTCCGCGGCGGTCGCACTCATCGGCTTCAGCACGGCGGCGGGCGCGGTCGACGCGCCCGCCGACCTGCTCGGGCCGCCGCCGGCGTGGGTGCTCCCGCCATGCTTCGTATGACCGACCGACCAGGCTACCGCGCCAACCGCGGCGAGCACGAGCACAATGACCACGCTGATCAGGGCCTTGGCCGTGCCACTGGTCCGGCGCTGACCGCCGCCGTATCCGGTCTTCCGTCGCGCCGGCGGTCCCGGGCGGCCCCACTCGGCCGGATCGGTAGCCGGGGCCTGCTGGCCGCCGTACCGCCTGGCGGGACCAGTCTCCAGGCTGCGGCCTATCCGCGCGGTGTCGTCGTATGGCGGGGGGATGGGCTGGGCGGGCAGCGCGACCTCGGCGAGCGCATCGGCGAAGCCAATCGGCGTCGTGATCGCCGTGCCGTTCCGGCCGTGCCGCTGGAACATGCCCTGGCAGATGATCGAGTCGATGGCGGCCGGTACCCCCGCGGATACCTGGCGGGGGCTGCACGGGGCGCCGTCCACCGCCGGGGCAGGCGGCAGCGGCGTCGTACCGGGCCCGGGCCAGTAACCGGTCACCGCCGCGTACATCAGCCAGGCGAGCTGGCGAGTGTCGGTCAGGGCCGGATCTTCGGCGGGGTCCTGTTCCGCGCCGACTCCGGCGATCGCCGCATCCATGCCGATGCCGGTGATCTTCACGCCGCCGCCGGATGTCCACCGCAGTGATCCGGGAACCAGGCGCAGGTGGGCCAGGCCCGCCGCATGCGCAGCCGAGATGGCCTGGGCCGCTTCGCAGACGATCGTGGCCGCCCACGCCGGGTCGAGCGGGCCGTCGCTCAGCATGTCGGTGAGCGACTCACCCGCGACCCACTCCATGACGATGTACGCCCGGTCGCCGGAGTCGTCGACGTCGAATACCTGGGACAACCGCGAATCGTTCAGGCGGCTTGCCGCTCGGGCGGCCGTGACGGCCTCCCGGACGCGGGGGAAATCCTCCGCGAACATCAGCACGGTCACGGCCCGGGCGAGAATTTCGTCGATGGCTTTCCACAGCGCCCAGCCGCCGCCCGCATCGACTTGGTCTTCGAGGCGGTAGCGGCCTGCCAGCCGGGTCCCCGGCTCAGAGGTGTATGTGCTCATGCATACCCGTCAAGAGCAGGACAGGCTCTCGACCCTCCTTTCAGGCCCCGGTCTGATCGGCGGAGCACCGCCGGCGCTGCGGTATTCACAATGGTAAGACGCCTGGCCCTCCCCACGGGGCTGCGAGCGGGTCGCCCCGTGTAAACCGTTATACGCGATTGCCGTCAATGTCTCATCTATGGTCCCACGTCCCTGGCCCCGTTCCCAGGTCGGCCACCGGCTTGACATGGGCTGGCCACCCGCGCTAAGCCGGCCCCCTAGCCACGGCGGCCGAATCGCCCGCCTACGATGCGCATCAGCTGGCTCAGCTCGTCCAGCCGCAGGGCCCTGGCCACGATCACGTACAGCAGCAGCGCCCCGCCGCCGCCGATCAGCACGGTAATAAACCCGTTCACCGCCCCGGGGTGAATGACCACGGTCACGGCCGCGCTGACCGCAAAGGCGAAGGCAACAGGCGGTACCGAGGCTACGTGCATCCGGACCAGGCTGCGCGTCACCACCCGCCCGTCCAGGCTGCCAACCCGCTTGGTCAGCAGCCGCCAGGCGATCATCACGCTGAAGACGCTGGTGATCCCGTAGACGAAGGCCAGGCCGATGACAACCTCGCCCGCGGGCAGGACCGCCGCCGCGATGAGGTTCCCGATCACGGTGGCAATCATGGTCAGCAAGCCGATGATGGCTGGGGTGCGGCTGTCGTGCAGGGCGTAGAACACCCGCAGCAGCAGTTGGAAGATAACGAAGGGCACGAGGCCGAGCGAGAAGGCCGCGAACGCCTCCCCGATGTAGCGCGCGCCCGCGACCGACGAGCTGCCGTAGCTGAACAGGAACTCGCACAGCGCGGGCCCGAGCACGGCCAGCAGCAGAGCGGCGGGTACCAGAATGACCGACGACAGCCGGATGCTGGCCGAGAAGTCGTCCCGCACCAGTGAGAACCGGCCCTCGGCGGCATGCCTGCTCATCCTGGGCAGCAGCGCCGTGGTCACCGATACCCCGATGATGGCGTACGGCAGCAGGAAGAGGGCGTAGGAGTAGTTGTAGGCGGAGACGCCGGCGTCAGGCACGTGCGCGCTGGCCGCGTTCGCCAGCCTGGTCGTGACGACGAACGTGATCTGCGTCGACACGACATAGGCCAGCATCCAGACCGCCATGCGGCTGATTTCGGCCAGCTCCGCGCGGCGGAAGTCGAACCGGGGGCGCCACCGGAAGCCGACCTTGCGCAGCGCGGGAATCAGGGCGACGGTCTGCACGATGATGCCCAGCGTCGTACCGATCCCGAGCAGCAGGACCCCGCCCCCGGACACGGTGCTGGCGGTCTTGTGCAGGCCCACGGTGACGACGAAAAGCAGGCCCACCGCGATGACGACGACGTTGTTGATGATCGGCGTCCACATCGGCGCGGCGAAACTGTTCCTGGTATTCAGGATCGCGCCGATCAGGGAGCTGAGGCCATAGAAGAAGATCTGCGGGATGAAGAAGTACGCGAAGACGACGGTCAGGCGATGCTCGGCGCCGGGCACGGAGCCCGCATAAAGGTCGACGAGCAGGCCGGCCGCGACCGTCGCCACCACCGTCACGGCGCCCAGGCCCAGAATGCTGAGGGTGAAGATCCGCTGGTCGTAGGCTTCGCCGCTGTCCGAGTGCTCCTTGGCCGCCTTCACCAGCAGAGGCACCACC
>JBEKCN010000059.1:0-9407 GCA_050014855.1 Streptosporangiaceae bacterium
CTTGGACGTCACGTCGATCGGCAGGCCCTTGTCGGCGGCGAAGGCGATCGCCTTGTCCCGGGTCATGCCCGAGTCACGGACCGGGGCGAGCACCTTGATGTCGGGGGCCAGCGCGGCGATACCCGCCTCGAACCGCACCTGGTCGTTGCCCTTGCCGGTGCAGCCGTGCGACAGCATGGCGGCGCCCTTCTCGCGCGCCACCCGGACCAGGTGGTCGACGATCAGCGGCCGGGACAGCGCGGAGACCAGTGGATACCGGTCCATGTACAGGGCGTTGGC
The DNA here is from genome assembly GCA_050014855.1 of Streptosporangiaceae bacterium. Taxonomy (GTDB): domain Bacteria; phylum Actinomycetota; class Actinomycetes; order Streptosporangiales; family Streptosporangiaceae; genus Bog-532. Next base: position 280 of record JBEKCN010000059.1, read on the forward strand.
GGTCAGCGCCGGGACGCAGTAGCCGGCGGCGAACTCGGCCCGGGCGTCCACGACCTCGGCGTCGGCGGCACCGCAGGCGAGCGCCCGCTTACGGATGTCCTCCATGTCCTCGCCGCCTTGGCCGACGTCGATGGCGACCGCGATCACATCGGCGCCGGTCTGCTCCGCGATCCAGCCGATGGCCACGGACGTGTCCAGGCCGCCCGAGTAGGCCAGGACGACCCGTTCTTTATCTGCGCTCATTTTTCTCATCCTTTAGGAAGGTCAGTACGTCAGGGCTGCCAGGCGCCGCGGGCCACCCGCGGCGGTCATCGTCGGCGCTCGGCCAGGGCGAGCAGCTGCGCCGCGAGGCCGGTCCCGCCCGCCGGGTCGCGGGTGATGACCAGCACGGTGTCGTCGCCGGCCACGGTGCCGAGAATGGACGGCCAGGCCGCGTGATCCATGACCGAGGCGAGGAACTGGGCCGCGCCGGCCGGGGTGCGCAGCACGACCATGTTGGCGCTCGCCTCAGCCGAGATGAGCAGCTCGGAGGCCACCCGGGCCAGCCGCGGGCCCCCGGGAACCACCGCGGCGCCGGTCGGGTTCGCCGGGCCTGCGAAACCCACGGGACCGCCCGCCCCGAAACCCGGGCCGGGACCGCCCGCCCCGGGACCGCCCGCCCCGGGACCGCCCGCCCCGGGCAGGCCCACCGGCAGGCTCCCGGACACGCCCCCGGGCGGGGAGCCGGGACCGCCCGGCTCGCCGGGCAGCGCGTACACGAGCGACCCGTCCGCCGCGCGGACCCGGACCGCGCCGAGCTCCTCCAGGTCGCGGGACAGCGTGGCCTGGGTGACGGGCACACCGCGCTCGTTCAGCAGCCGGGCGAGCTCCTCCTGGGACCGGACGTGCCGGTCGGCCAGCGTGGCGGCCACCCACGCCTGCCGGGACGCCTTGGTGCTGGGCCTGGTCACGGTCATCAGGCCTGCCCGAGCAGCCAGGTCAGCAGGGCCTTCTGGGCGTGCAGCCGGTTCTCGGCCTGGTCCCAGACGGCACTGTGCGGGCCGTCCATGACCTCGGCACTGATCTCCTCACCGCGGTGGGCGGGCAGGCAGTGCAGCACCAGGCAGTCGCCGCTGGCGAGGTCCAGCTTGCCTTCATCCAGCCTGAACGGGCCCATGCTGGAGGTCCGCTCAGCGTGCTCGGCTTCCTGTCCCATGGACGCCCACACGTCGGTGGCCAGCACGTCCGCGCCCGAACACGCCTCCGCGGGGTCCGCGTACCAGCGGACGCTCCCGCGGGTCAGGCTGGCGATCTCGGCGGCGGCAGCCAGCACGGCCGGGTCGGGACGGTAGGCCTCGGGTGCCGCGACCCGCACGTGCAGGCCGGCCGTGGCCCCGCCCAGCAGATAGGAATGCGCCATGTTGCTGGACCCGTCGCCCAGGAAGGTCAGCGTCAGGTCACACAGGACCCCTCGCGCGGCCCGGATCGTCTGCAGGTCGGCCAGCACCTGGCAGGGGTGGAACGCGTCGGTCAGCGCGTTGATCACCGGGACGTCGCTGGCCGTGGCCAGCGCGGCCACCCGGTCCTGGCCGAACGTCCGCCAGGCGATCGCCGCGACCTGCCGGCTCAGGATGCGGGCGATGTCCCCGATCGTCTCGCCGCGGCCGATGTGGGTGGTCTGCGTATCGATGATCAGCGGGCTGCCGCCCAGTTCCGCGATCCCGACCGTGAACGAGACCCGGGTCCGCAGCGACGGCTTGTCGAACAGCACGGCGACCGTCTGCGGGCCGGCGAGCGGTTTGCGGGCGAACCGGTCGGCCTTCATCGCGTCGGCCAGCTCCAGGACCTCGGTCTGCTCGGCCGGGCTCAGGTCGTCGTCACGGAGAAAATGCCGCGGTCCGGGCGGCGCCGGGTTTACCCCCAGGTCCGGGCCGGTGGTGCTGGCCGTGGATGTCATGGTGCCCCCTTCGCCGCGGCGTCGTCCAGGACGCCCGGCAGCGCGCCGAGGAACGCCGACGCCTGCGCGGCGGTCAGGATCAGCGCTGGCGCGAGCCGGACCACGTCCGGCTGGACGGCGTTGACCAGGAAGCCGGCCCGCCGGGCGGCGGCCTCGACATCGGCCGCGGCGTTCGCGGTCAGCATCGCAGCCAGCCACAGACCTTCACCGCGAACCCCGGCCAGCAGCGGGTGCTCGATCGCGGCGATGCCGCCGGAAAGCTGCCGGCCCACGGCGACCGCGGCCGCGAGCAGCCCGTCGGCCGCGATCGTGTCCAGCACGGCGAGCGCGGCCGCGCAGGCCACCGGATTGCCGCCGAACGTCGAGCCGTGATCGCCCTTGCCCAGCACGCTGCCGAACTCCCCGAATCCGGCGCAGGCCCCGATCGGCAGTCCCCCGCCCAGGCCCTTGGCCAGCGTGAGCACGTCCGGGGTCACGCCCGCGGCCTGGTGCGCGAACCAGTGCCCGGTGCGGCCAATGCCGCTCTGGATCTCGTCGATGACGAGCAGGGCGCCGGTCTCGTCGCAGGCCTCCCGGGCGGCGCGCAGGTAGCCGGGCGGCGGCGGGATGACGCCGGCCTCACCCTGGCACGGCTCGACGAACACGGCCGCGCAGTCGGGGCCAGCCGCGGCGCGCAGCGCGTCCGCATCCCCGTAGGGCACGAGCCGGGCCTCGATGCCGAACGGGCCGAACGGCTCCCGGATGGACGCCTTGCCGGTCAGCGCGAGGGCGCCCATCGTGCGCCCGTGGAAGCCGTTCTCGGCGGCCACGAACGCCGGACGCTGCGGGCCCTGATCCCGCCGTTGCCAGTAGCGCCGGACCAGTTTGACCGCCGCCTCATTGGCCTCGGCGCCGGAGTTGGCGAAGAAGACCCGGGCGTCGGCCGGCCCGGCACTGGTGCCCAGGAGCAGCAGGAGCCGTTCAGCAAGATCTATTTCCGGTTCGTGCAGGAACAGGTTGGAGGTGTGCGCGATCGCGTTCGCCTGCCGGGTGACTGCGGCGGTGAGCGCCGGGTGCGCGTGCCCCAGCGCGCTCACCGCGATCCCGGCGAACAGGTCGAGGTACTCGCGCCCGTCGGCGTCCCAGACCCGGCAGCCTTCACCGCGGGCCAGGGCCAGCGGCGGCAGCCCGTAGTTGGGCATCAGGGCGGCGGCGAACCGTTTCTGCAGTACTTCCGTCGCGCTCATGGGTGATCTGCCTCCCTCGCGGGTGCTTGAGCGGGCCTGGCCGTGGGCGCGCCCGCTGGCGCCCGGGGGACGACCATCGTTCCGGTGCCGGAGTCGGTGAAGATCTCCAGCAGGACGGCGTGCGGCTGGCGGCCGTCCACCACATGCGCCTGGGACACGCCGCCGCGGACCGCGGTCAGGCACGCCTCCATCTTCGGGATCATTCCGGTGCTCAGGCCGGGCAGCATCGTCTCCAGCTCATCCGCGCCGACCTCGCTGATCACGTCGCTGGTCGGCGGCCAGGTCCGGTACAGGCCGGGCACGTCGGTGAGGATCATCAGCTTGGCCGCGCCCAGCGCGACGGCGAGCGCCGCAGCCGCGGTGTCGGCGTTGACGTTGTAAACCTCGCCGTCCTCGCCCCGCGCGACGCTGGAGACGACCGGGATGCGCCGGTCGGCGATCAGCGCGCGGATCGCGCCGGGGTCGGTAGCCTGGATCTCGCCGACGAGCCCGATGTCGACCTGCTCCCCGTCCACGACGGCTGACTTGCGGCTGGCCGTGAACAGGTTGGCGTCCTCGCCGGACATGCCCACCGCGAACGGGCCGTCCCGGTTGATCAGCCGGACGATGTCCTTGTTGACCTTCCCGGTGAGGACCATGCGGACCACGTCCATCGTCTCGGGAGTCGTCACCCGCAGCCCGGCGGTGAACGTGGTCTCCAGGCCGAGCCGGTCCAGGTGCTCGGTGATCTGCGGGCCGCCGCCGTGCACGACCACCGGGCGGAGCCCGGTATGGCGGAGGAAGACCAGGTCCTCGGCGAAGGCGGCGCGCAGTGACTCTTCGGTCATGGCGTTGCCGCCGTACTTGATCACCACGGTCCTGTCGTGGAACTTGATCAGCCAGGGCAGCGCCTCGATGAGCGTGGCCGCCTTATCCGCCGCTCCGGGCGCCTGGGCACCCGCGGCGGCCCGGTCTCCGTTGGCCGTCACGTCGGGTACGCCGAGTTCTCGTGCACATACTCGGCGGTGAGGTCGGTGGTGAGGATGGTGGCGGCGTTCGGCCCGGCGGACAGGTCCACGGTGATCGTGACGTCCCGCGCGCTCATGTCGACCTTGGATCGCTCGTCGCCCGCGCAGCCGTTCCGGCAGACCCAGATCCCGTTGATCGCCACGTTCAGCCGGTCCGGCTCGAACTGCGCGCTGGTCGTACCCACGGCGGAGACCACCCTCCCCCAGTTCGGGTCCGCACCGGCGATGGCGCACTTGAGCAGGTTGCTGCGGGCCACCGCGCGGCCCGCGGTAACCGCGTCCGCCTCGCTGGCCGCGCCGATCACCTCTACCGCGATCATCTTGCCCGCGCCCTCCGCGTCCAGCTGGAGCTGGCGGGCCAGATCGGTGCACACCTCGGTGAGCAGGGAGGTGAATTCACGGGGGTCGGGCCGGACGCCGGATGCGCCGCTGGCCATCAGCAGCACGGTGTCATTGGTGGACATGCAGCCGTCGGTGTCGAGCCGGTCGAAGCTCACCCGCACCGCGGTGCGCAGCGCGGCGTCGAGGTCCCCGGCGTCGAGATCGGCGTCGGTGGTGAGCACGCACAGCATCGTCGCCAGGGCCGGGGCGAGCATGCCGGCCCCCTTGGCCATGCCGCCCACCGCGTATCCGGTGGCTTCGGTACCGGCGCTGGGGCTGGCGCCCGGGCCGGGACCGGGGCTGGCGCCCGGACCGGGGCCGGGGCTGGCGCCCGGGCCGGGGCCGGGGCCGGGGTTGGCGCCCGGACCGGGGCCGGCGGCCGCCCGGCGGAACGAGATCTTGACCACGGTGTCGGTGGTCCGGATGGCGTCGGCCGCGGCCAGGCCACCGCCGCGGGACGCATCGGCCACGCAGGCGTCGATGGCGGGCAGGATCTTGTCCATCGCCAGCCGCTCGCCGATCAGGCCCGTCGAGCAGACCGCCATCTCCCCCGCCGAGTCGCCGAGCGCGTCGGCCAGCCGTTCTGCGGCCAGATGGGTGTCCTGGAATCCGAGCGGGCCCGTGCAGGCGTTGGCCCCGCCGGAGTTGAGGGCCACCGCGCGGACGCGCTGGCCCTCGACGACCTGCCGGGTCCACAGCACTGGCGCGGCCTTGACCCGGTTGGAGGTGAACGTGGCGGCGGCGGCGCGGGACGGGCCGTCGTTGATGACGACCGCGACGTCACGGTCGCCGGAGGCCTTGAGGCCTGCCACGGCGCCGGCGGCGCGGAAGCCGAGCGGCGCGGTGACGCTCACTGGTGGGCTCCCGGAGAGGTCGGGTCGGAAAGGGACGTCTGGGCGGGCATTACGGTGCGACTCCGTACGCGGTCAGGCCGGCCGCCTCGGGCAGGCCGAGCATGAGGTTGGCGTTCTGCAGCGCCTGGCCGGCCGCGCCCTTGCCGAGGTTGTCGATCGCCGCGACGGCGACCGCCCGGCCCGCGTGCAGGTCGGCGGCCACCTGCAGGTGAGCCGCATTGGATCCAGCCGTGGCCCCGGTGCCGGGCCACTGCCCCTCGGGCAGCAGGTGCACGAACCGCTCTCCCCCGTATGCGCGGGCGAAAGCCGCACGCAGCAGCTGGGTGATCTCCGCGGTGCTGTCGCCCTGGCGGGCCCGGGCCGTGAGGCGGGCGGTGGCGGTGGCGAGGATGCCGCGCGGCATCGGGGCCAGCGTGGGCGTGAACGAGATCCTGACCTGCTGGCCCGCGGCCTGATCCGAATCCTCGGGCAGCACGTTCTGCAGCGCCTCCTCGATCTCCGGGATATGCCGGTGCACGCCGCCGACCTGGTAGGCGGACACCGATCCCATGACCTCGCTGCCCAGCAGGTTCGGGGCCGGGGCCCGGCCCGCGCCGGACGTACCAGACGCGGCGACGATGACGATGTCGCTGGGCTCGGCGAGCCCGCTGGCCAGCAACGGGGCCAGGGCCAGGATCGAGGAGGTGGCGTAGCAGCCGGGCGAGGCCACCCGCGCCGCGGCGCGGATCTGCTCCCGCGCGCCGGGCAGCTCGGGCAGGCCGTAGGTCCAGTGACCCGGGTGCTCGCCGCCGTAGAACTGGGCCCAGGATGCGGGATCGGCGAGCCGGAACCCGGCGCCCAGGTCCACGACCTTGGTGTGCGCCGGAAGCTCGGTGGCCAGCGCGGCGGCCTCCGCATGCGGCAGCGCCATGAACACGAGGTCGGCCCCGCCCAGCACGGCGGGATCGGTCGGCCCGAACGTGCGGTCCGCGAGCCCGATGAGGTTCGGGTGCACGGCCGTGACCGGAACGCCGGCGTTCGACCCGGCGGCCAGCGGCCCGATCTCCAGATCCGGGTGATTGGCCAGGAGCCGGAGCAGCTCACCCCCGGCGTAGCCGCTGGCGCCTGCGACCCCGACCCGTGCGCCCATGGTGCGCTCTCCTCCTGCGTCGATCTTCGCCGAGCCGGGGCCGTCCACCGGTCTCAGCGGAATGCGGTACCCCTCGTCTGAAAAATTATGCAGCCTTTCGAGAACTTATGCAACAGGACCAGCGGTGAATGCGCCGTCGCCGACAAACCCGGCGCGGCGCGGGACGGGAGCATGTGCGCGGTGCGGGGCGGCGGGTTGGGAGGCTGGGCCCGGGGACGGCATCATGGGGAGCAGCGGACCGGGAAATGACGGCACGAAGCTGGAACCTGGCGGTGCGGAACCGGGTCCAAGGATGATGTGACGCCGATCCACCGATGCGGAGAAACACCAAGTCATGCGTGGCCGCCGCCAGCGTGAGGAACGCCCGCCAGGGTCTCGCCCGCCTTGGTCTCGTGCCCGGCGATCCCCGCCGGTCGCGCTCTGCGGCCCGAGGCTGGCCCGCGGCGCACTGGCCCGCGCCGGACTGGCCCGCGCCGGACTGGCCCGCGCCGGGCTGGCCCGCGCCGGGCTGGCCCGCGCCGGGCTGGGAGCGGTCGCGGCCGGCATCGGGCTGGGGGTGCTCGCGGGCTGCGGAACGTCCACGGCGAGCACGCCTCAGGCCGGCCAGACATGCGGGACGACCCGGACGGGCGTGAACGTGCCCGTCATCATCGAGATCGGCAAGGGCCAGGTTTCCTGCGGGACCGCCCTGCAGGTGGAGAACTCGTACGCGAGGCTCATCCGCAACGGCGACGTCCGGGGCAACGGAGGCGGCGCGCCGGTCACGGTGAGCGGCTGGACCTGCCAGGGCTTCCCGACACCCGAAGTACTGAAGACGGGGCAGACGTCCGCGTGCCACAACCACGGCGCCGAGGTCCTGGCGGTCCTCCCGCCGCCCAGCACGCCCCCGGCCGGCCCCACCACGCCCAGCGCGCCCCCGGCCGGCCCACCACGTCCTGAGCGGCCCCCGGACGGCTAGCTGCCGCGGAGGATGGCGCCGACGCGCTCCGCGGCCTCGGCGACCGCGGCGTCCCGGGCCTCGCCGGCCTCGGTGGCGGTGAGGGTGTGGTCCGGGGCGCGGAACCGCAGCGTGTAGGCCAGCGACTTGCGCCCCTTCCCCACCTGTTCACCGGTGTAGACGTCGAACAGCCGGACGTCCTCCAGCAGGGTCCCCCCGCCGGCGGAGGACGCCCCGGCGCGCAGGGCGGCCTGCACGTCCGCGGCCGGGACCGCCTGGTCGACGATGAGCGCGACGTCCTGGGTGGCGGGCGGGTAAGACGACAGCACCGGGGCCTGCACGGGGCCGGAACCTTCCGCGGCGGCCAGGATCACCGACATGTCGAGCTCGGCCGCGCTGGTGCGCGGGGGCAGCCCGAAGGCCTGGATCACCCGCGGGTGCAGTTCGCCCACGTAGCCGGCCAGCCATTCGGTCCGCTGCGAGCCGTCGCTGGCCTGCACGAAGATGGCGGCACACCGGCCCGGGTGCCACGGCGCCTGCCGGTCGGCCCGCACGTTCACGCTGACCTGGCAGGTCCGGCCGATCTCGCGGACCCCTTCGACGGCGTCCGCCCAGCATTCCGGGCGGCCCGCACCCCACCAGCCCGCCTGTTCCCGGTGACCGGCCAGCACCGTGGCCACGTGCAGCGGCTGGTCCGGCAGAGCGGCCTCCAGCGCAGCCAGCTCCTCGAAGGTCGGCGCCCGGTGCACGGGCAAATGGGGCGGCACGACCCGCCCGCCGGGCCGGGGCAGGAACACCACGCTCGTCTCGAACAGCGCGGCGTCCGCGAAGCCCCGCCCGATGTTGCGGTTGAGCGTACGCAGCAGGCCCGGCAGCAGCGTGGTCTGCAGCAGCGGCTCATCGTCGCTGAGCGGGTTGGCCAGGGCCAGCATGTCCCGGCGCGGGTCTTCAGCCGGAAGCTGCAGCGCGTCGGCGTCGGCGGCGGACACGAACGGGGTGGTCAGCACCTCTACGTACCCGGCCCCGGCCAGGCCCCGGCCGACGTCGCGGCGCAGCCGCTGCCGCAGGGTCAGCCCGCGGCCGGCGAACGCGCGCGGCCGGCGCACCGGGATGTTCTCGTATCCCTCCAGCCGGATGACCTCTTCGGCCAGGTCGGCGGGGTCGGTGAGGTCGGGCCGCCAGGACGGCGGGGTGACGGTCAGGGCGTGGGCGGCCCGGTCGTGCTCGGTGGCGCAGCCGACCTGGCGCAGCCGGTGGATCACGGCGTCGAGGCCGTAGACGACGCCGGCCACGTTGGCCGGGCAGTCGTCCGCCATCACGATCGTCACCTGGTCCACGTCCACGTGCGCGTGCGTGCAGCCGGGCACGATGTTGCCGCCGCCGAGCGAGGCCAGCATCGCCACCGCCTTGGCCGAGGCGCGCAGCGGCAGCTCACGATCGACGCCGCGCTCGAACCGGTAGGACGCCTCGCTGTGCAGCCGGTGCCGGCGGCTCATCCGGGCCGTGCCGACGGCCGAGAAATGGGCCGCCTCGACGAGCAGGTCGGTGGAGTTTTCATCGATCTCGGTGGCCAGGCCACCCATGGTGCCGGCCAGCGAGATCGGCCCGGAGTCGTCGGCGATCACGATGTCGTCCGGTTCCAGCGGGCGGACCACATG
>JBEKCN010000060.1:0-9393 GCA_050014855.1 Streptosporangiaceae bacterium
CGGGATCACGGCCCGCGGCCGTATTTTTATTCTTGACAAAACCGCGACGGGGGCCCGCCCTGCGCGAGCCGGCCGTGCCGGGGGCGGCCGACCCTACGGCCGGCGCCGGTCGGTGGCGCTGGCGACGTTGGCCACGATGACCGCGAGCGGCGGAATGACCAGGGCCACCGCCGACATGATGACCGCCGCCAGCACCGAATACCGGTCCACTACCGCCCACGACACGACGAACAGCGCAAGGCAGATGCCCATCAGCACGAAATAACGCCGCTTGTCCGTCCGCAGCGGCTCCGGCCCAGGCTCGTCCCGGCGGAACGCCCGCTGCCCGGGCGTCTCATTTTCGCGGGCCGCCTGCTGCCCCGCGGCCTCGCCCGTCCGGGCTGGCTCCGGCCCAGGCTCGTCCCGGCGGGCCGGGTCCGGCTCAGCGCCCGGCCCAGTGCCTGTCCCGTTGCCCGCCACCACCGCCTCCCGCCGAACCGGCCTGCTTCCGCCGAACCGGCCTGCTTCCGCCGAACCGGCCTGCCCGCGCGTTACCCGGCCCCCTCCGTCCCCAAACCCGCGGGCCGCCGGAGATTGAGCCGTCGCCCCGGCCGGTCCTGCCGGTCAAGCCCAGGGGCACCCGCCGGGACGAATCCCGCATGTGGTTAGCTTTTAGCAGGGACGTATGGCTCGCCAGGACTAAGGGGCGTGGGCGTGCGCACGTGGATCGAGGGATGGCCGGTCTACCGGCAGCTGACCGGGCCGGACAAGCTCGGCCTGGGCGCCGCGACCAAGAGCGGCGCGACCAGCCGGCATAAGCCCCGGGTGGCCGAGGCCGACAAGGTGGTCAAGTCCATCTGCCCGTACTGCGCGGTCGGCTGCGGCCAGAACGTCTACGTCCAGGACGAGAAGGTCACCCAGATCGAGGGTGACCCGGACTCCCCGGTCAGCCGGGGCCGGCTGTGCCCCAAGGGCTCGGCCAGCCTCCAGCTCACCACCGGCGAGGCGCGCGAGTACCAGGTGCTGTACCGGCGGCCGCACGGCACCGACTGGGAGCGGCTGGACCTGGACCGGGCGATGGACATGATCGCCGACCGGGTCATCGCCGCCCGCCGGAAGGGCTGGCAGTGGGAGGTCGACGGCCAGCGGACCCGGCGCACACTGGGCTTCGCCAGCCTGGGCGGGGCGACCCTCGACAACGAAGAAAATTACCTGCTCAAGAAGCTGTTCACCGCCCTGGGCGCGGTGCAGATTGAGAACCAGGCCCGTATTTGACACTCCTCCACCGTCCCCGGTCTGGGGACCAGCTTCGGGCGCGGCGGTGCCACGACCTTCCTGCAGGACCTGCAGAACTCTGACTGCATCCTGATCGAGGGCTCGAACATGGCCGAAGCGCACCCGGTCGGCTTCCAGTGGGTGATGGAGGCCAAGGCCCGGGGCGCGACGGTCATCCACGTCGACCCGCGGTTCAGCCGGACCAGCGCGATGGCGGACCGGCATGTGCCCATCCGGGCGGGCAGTGACATCGCGTTCCTCGGCGGGATCATCAACCACGTCCTGGAAGACGAGCTGTACTTCCGCGAGTACGTGCTGGCCTACACCAACGCGTCCACGATCATCAGCGAGGACTTCGCCGACACCGAGGACCTGGCCGGCGTCTTCTCTGGCCTGGACCGCGAGCACCGGACCTACGACTTCGGGGCCTGGCGGTACCAGGGCGGCGACGTCGGGGCCGCCGCGGGCAGCCGGGACCGGCTCAACCGCAACGACGACGGCCACGGCCAGGAGGTCCGCGAGGCGTCCCGCGGCGAGGCGCACGGCTCGGGTGGCGCGGCCGCGCACCCGTCCCCCGACACGGACGAGACACTGCAGCACCCCCGGTGCGTGTTCCAGCTGCTGAAGCGGCACTTCTCCCGGTACACCCCGGAGATGGTCGAGCAGATCTGCGGCATTTCGGCGGAGAACTTCCGCGCCGTCTGCGACGCCGTGACCAGTAACTCCGGCCGGGACCGGACCACCGCCTTCGTCTACAGCGTCGGCTGGACCCAGCACACGGTCGGGGTGCAATACATCCGCACCGGCGCGATCCTGCAGACGCTGCTGGGCAACATGGGCCGCCCGGGCGGCGGGATCCTGGCCTTGCGCGGGCACGCCTCGATCCAGGGCTCGACTGACATCCCGACCCTGTTCGACCTGCTGCCCGGCTACCTGCCGATGCCGCACGTGCACAGCAACGACGACCTCGACGCCTACGTCGCGGCCGAGGCCATGGACAACGGCTTCTGGGCCAACATGCGGTCCTACCTGGTCAGCCTGCTGAAGGCCTGGTGGGGACCGGCCGCGACGCCGGACAACGACTTCTGCTACGGCTACCTGCCCCGGCTGACGGGCAGCCACGGCACCTACGAGACCGTGCTGGCCCAGCTGGCCGGGGACTGCCCCGGCTACTTCCTGCTCGGCGAGAACCCGGCCGTCGGCTCGTCGAACGGCCGGATGCAGCGGCTGGCCATGGCCAAGCTGGACTGGCTGGTGGTGCGGGACTTCTCGCTGATCGAGAGCGCCACCTGGTGGAAGGACGGCCCGGAGATCGAGACCGGGGAGATGCGGACCGAGGACATCGGCGCCGAGGTGTTCTTCCTGCCGGCCGCCGCGCACACCGAGAAGAGCGGCAGCTTCACCAACACCCAGCGCATGCTCCAGTGGCACCATGAGGCGGTCGAGCCCGCCGGGGAGGCGCGCAGCGACCTGTGGTTCGCCTACCACCTGGGCCGCATCATCCGCGAGAAGCTGACCGCGGAGACCGCCGCGGCCGGGGGAGCGGGGGAGGTCGCGGAGATGAACCGCCCGGTGCTGGACCTCACCTGGGACTACCCGGTCAAGGGCCGCCAGCAGGAACCGGACGCCGAGGCGGTCCTGGCCGAAGTCAACGGCTGGGGCGCCGACGGGAAGCCCGTAGCCTCCTACACCCAGCTGAAGGACGACGGCTCGACGGCCAGCGGCTGCTGGATCTACTGCGGGGTCTACGCCGACGGGGTCAACCAGGCCGCACGGCGCAAGCCCGGGGAACAGCAGAACTGGGTGGCGAACGAGTGGGGCTGGGCCTGGCCGGCCAACCGGCGGGTGCTGTACAACCGCGCCTCCGCCGACCCCGATGGCAAGCCCTGGAGCGACCGCAAGGCCCTGGTGTGGTGGGACGAGGACGCCGGCCGGTGGGCCGGGCACGACATCGCCGATTTCATCGCCGACCGCCCGCCGTCATACCGGCCCGAGGAGGGGGCCACCGGCGTAGCCGCGATCGCCGGGACCGACGCGTTCATCATGCAGGCGGACGGCAAGGCCTGGCTGTTCGCGCCGGCCGGCCTGGTCGACGGGCCGCTGCCCGCGCACTACGAGCCGCAGGACTCCCCGGTGCAGAACCTGCTGTACCCCCGGCAGGAGCACAATCCGGTCCGGGAGATCCTCCGCCACCGTGACACCCGGTACCAGCCGAGCGGCGACGAGCCAGGCTCGGACGTGTACCCCTACGTCGCGACCACCTACCGGCTCACCGAGCACCACACCGCGGGCGGCATGAGCCGCTGGCTGCCTTACCTGTCCGAGCTGCAGCCGGAGTTCTTCTGTGAGGTGTCACCGGAGCTGGCGGCCGAGCGGGGCCTGGAGCACATGGGCTGGGCCACGATCATCAGCGCCCGCAGCGCCATCGAGGCCCGGGTCATGGTCACCCGGCGGATGTCGTCGCTGACCGTGCAGGGCAAGCGGCTGCACCAGATCGGGCTGCCCTATCACTGGGGCCGGAACGGGATCACGACCGGTGACGGCGCCAACGAGCTCTCGCACTTCTCGCTGGATCCGAACGTGCACATCCAGGAGGTCAAGGCGCTCGCCGTGGACATCCAGCCGGGCCGGCGGCCACGTGGTCCGGCCCTGCGGGAGCTGGTGCGTTCCTACGCCGAGCGGGCCGGCATCACCGAAGAGACAGGCACGGAGGTGTGAGATGAGCAGCACGGAGCGCCCCGGCCTGACCGGCGGGGCTGACCCGGCCGAACGCGCCGGCTGGAGGCAGCACCCGCCGCGGATGGGGTTCTTCACCGATACCTCCGTCTGCATCGGCTGCAAGGCCTGCGAGGTCGCCTGCAAAGAATGGAACGCGGTGCCGGAGGACGGGCTGAACCTGACCGGCATGTCCTTCGACAACACGGTCGGCCTGTCCGCCTCGACCTGGCGGCACGTCGCGTTCATCGAGCAGGAGGCGCCCCAGGGCGGTCCGGGGCAGGCCGCGGGTGGCCCGCAGGATACCGGGGTGATGCGCTGGCTGATGTCCAGCGACGTCTGCAAGCACTGTTCGGAGGCGGGCTGCCTGGACGTCTGCCCGACCGGGGCCCTGTTCCGTACCGAGTTCGGCACGGTGGTCGTCCAGGACGACGTGTGCAACGGCTGCGGCTACTGCATCCCGGCCTGCCCGTTCGGGGTGATCGGGCGGCGCGAGGACGACGGCGGCGCACACAAGTGCACCCTGTGCTACGACCGGATCGGCGATGGCCTGGAGCCTGCCTGCGCGAAGGCCTGCCCGACCGATTCGATCCAGTTCGGCCCGCTGGACGAGCTGCGTGAGCGGGCCCAGGCCCGGGTGACTGACCTGCGGGGCAGCGGCCGCCCAGACGCCCGGCTCTACCTCGAGGGCACGGATAACGGCGTGGGCGGCGCGGGCGCGTTTTTCCTGCTGCTGGACGAGCCGGAGGTGTACGGCCTGCCGCCGGATCCAGTGGTTCCCACCCGGTCCCTGCCGCGCATGTGGAAGCACGCCGGCCTGGCGGCGGCCGGGGTCGGGGCCATGGTGGCCTCCGCGTTCCTGACCTCCCGAACGGGACAGCGGTGAGCGCCGGCGAGGGGCCGCCCGGTCCTGCCCAGCCGGGCGTGGCCGGGAACCGGGCGCGGGCCGGCGGCGGCCGTCATGCCCGTAACGGCCGTAACGGCTGGAATGGCCGGAACGGCGGCCGCAAGAACGGGGGCGGCCGCGGCGAGCAGTTCATGGTGCCGCCGGCCGAGTTCCGCTCGTACTACGGCCGGCCCGTGATCAAGGAGCCGGTGTGGCAGGAGCCGGACGTCCCCGGCTACCTGTTCTTCGGCGGCCTGGCCGGCGCCTCCTCGGTGCTGGCCGCGGCGGCTCAGCTGACCGGCCGCCCGCGGCTGGCCCGCGCGGCCAAGGCGGCCGGGCTCGGCGGGATCAGTGTGTCCACCGTGTTCCTCATCAATGACCTGGGGCGGCCCGCCCGGTTCCACCACATGCTCCGCGTCTTCAAGCTGTCCTCGCCGATGAGCGTGGGATCCTGGATCCTCAGCGCCTACGGCCCCGCGGCGGGCGCGGCGGCGCTGTCCGACTTCACCGGCGTCCTGCCCGTCGCCGGCTCGGCGGCCACCGCCGCCGCCGCGCTGGTCGGCCCGGCCGTGACCACCTACACGGCCGTGCTGCTGTGCGACACCGCCGTGCCGGCCTGGCACGAGGCCCACCGCGAGATGCCCTACGTGTTCGCCGGGTCGGCCGCCAGCGCGGCCGGTGGCTTTGGCCTGGTCGCTGCGCCCCTGGGTGAATCCGAGCCCGCGCGGCGGCTGGCCGTCGTGGGCGCCGCCGTGGAGCTCACCGCGAAGAAGCTGCTGGAGTGGAGGCTGGGGCCCCGCGGCGATCCCTACCAGACGGGACGGGCCGCGACGCTGCTGCGGGCGGGGGAGGTCCTCACCGCGTTCGGCCTGGCTGGCGCGGGGCTGTCCCGGCGCAGCCGGGTGGGCTCGGCGCTGTCGGGTCTGGCTCTGCTCGGGGCCTCCGCGCTGACCCGGTTTGGTATCTTCGAGGGCGGGCTGGCGTCAGCCCGCGACCCGCAGTACACGATTGTGCCCCAGCGGGAGCGCAAGCGGGCCCGGCAGCAGGCTGAGCGGGCGGCCCGTCAGGCCACCGCGCCGTCCTGACTTGGTCTGGGCGCCGTGGCAAGTGGCCCGCGGGCGTTTAGGGCTGACGGACATGGCGAGGCCACAGCCAGGGAGGTTGATCCGTTGCCGATATACGCGCTGGGCGATATCGAGCCCGAGATTCACCCCGCCGCCTACGTCCACCCCGACGCGGTGATCATCGGGGACGTGCGGCTGGGCGAGGAGGCGTCGGCCTGGCCGTGCTCCGTGCTGACCCAGCCGGAGGGCTGGATCGACGAGCCCATGCAGGCCTACCTGGGGTCGGGCCGCCGGTTCCGCGCCGAGCTCCGCCGCATCGGCTAGCGGCCATGACCGGCGAAGTACGGCCCGGCGTCGAATCGGTCGCGGCTCGTACACGTGTTTTCGCGTTGCGCGGGTAGGTTGGCGCCGTGGATTACGCGATCACGCTGGTAGCAGCCGTGCTGCTGGGCGTCGGCTTCGTCCTGCAGCAGCAGACCGCCGAGACCGCGCCGCAGTCCCACTTTCTCAGCCCGCGCTTGTTCCTCGACCTGTTCAAAAAGCGGAAATGGCTGGCCGGGATCGGGTGCATGATCGCGGGCCAGGTCCTCGCCGCGTGGTCCCTCGGCCACCTCTCGCTGGGCCTGGTCGAGCCGCTGCTGACGTTCAACCTGCTCGTCGCCCTCATCCTGGCCGTCCCGATTTCCCATCAGCCGGTGCGCATCACCGAGATCGTCGGCGCGCTAGTGCTCATCGCCGGCGAGACGATCCTGTCGCTGGCCCGGGTCATCCAGCCGATCGGGCAGTCGTTCGGATCCTTCTCGCACTGGCCGGGCGCCGGGGGCATCGCCCTCATCGCGTTCGCCGCGGTGCAGGCCGGCCGGCGCAGATCGGGCAAACGGCGGGCCACCTGGACCGGCCTCGGGGCCGGCCTGGTGTTCGGCATCCAGGACGCGCTGACCCGGCAGACGCTGCAGATCCTGCAGAACCACGGGATCTCCGGGATGCTGCAGAGCTGGTCCGCGTACTGCCTGGTGGCCACAGGCGCGGTGGGCATCCTGCTGATGCAGAGCGCATTCAACTCCGGCCCGCTGCACGCGTCGCTGCCGACGATCACCGCCGGTGAGCCCGTGGCCGGGATTCTGCTCGGCATCATCGTGTTCGGGGACCGGATCTCGCTCACCCCGGGCAGCCTGGCCCTGCAGGCCGGCGGGCTCTTCGCGCTGGTCCTCGGGGTTGTCCTGGTCGCCCGGGCGCCCGCCCTGGACAACCTGCGCAAGGCGGTCGCCGAGCCGGGCCATCTGCCCCGGCCACACCTGCGCGATACCGGACCGCACCGCGCCCTCCGCTCGGCGACGGAGCACCTGCACGTGCCTCAGGTCTCGCGAGAGCCGCAGGTCTCGCAGGGACCGCAGAAGTCAATGGTCCCTGGCCCAGGCCAGGGGCCCTCCCCGGGCCAGGGAACGCACCCGGGGCGCAGGCCCCGCCGCGGCGTCGCATCCCGCTCCGGCGACATACCCCGCCCGGGCCGTGCGGTGGCGCCCCGGATCCCGGATCAGGCCAGCCCGACCGGGAGCCCCGGTTCCCGGCTGCCGGGCGCACCGGCCCCCGGCGAGCCGCCCGAGTCTCTCGATCACAGCGGCACCGCCAGCTTCGCCCTGCCCACCGAGCCCCCGACCCCTGTCCCCCCCGACCCGCCCCGCTTAGCCCCTTTCCTTCGCGGGGAGCCTGCCCGGCCACAGCCCGTATGGGCCAGGTGTCGGAATGCGTGCACCCGATGCCAATGACACCCAGATCACAGGCGTCGGATCTGACCCGGGCCACCGGATCGTCACGCACATGTCCGTGGTGCGCCGCGGGGCCTCTTGACGCGCGGTGCGAGGCGCCCTTAGGGTCACGCCAGAGCAAGCAGAGCCGGACATTTACTAGCACAGCCGCGCAGCTGGCCTGGGACGCGCTGCGGTGAACCTCTGCGCTGGCTCTGAGTACCCTGAATCCCTTCTTCAGGAGGTCCGTGGCGGCGCCGCTACCCAATATGATGGGGAACCGGCAGCCGGGCCTGGGGCGCTGTCCGGCGGACTGCCGCGATGCGGGTACGGGCCGCTGCGATACAGCGGGGCAACCGCCCGCCGGTTAGAGCCGCCGGGCCAATGACAGCGAGAGGCTAGGTTACGGCACGCGATGGGTAAGGCAAGCAGGACCAAACGGGACGGGACCCGCCAGCAGAAGATCGCCGCTCAGCGGGCCGCTGCGCGCCGGGCAGAGGTCCGCAACCGGGTACTGATAATCTCGGGCGTCACTGTCGTCATCATCGCGGTCGTCCTGGCCTTCGTTGTGGTCAAGCTGAACTCCAAGTCTGGCACGACGGCCAGCGGCGTCAGCAACGGGCCGACCGGCGCGGCGCTGTCCAGCGTGGTCACCGACACCACCAGCGTCCCCGCCAGCACCCTCGACCAGGTCGGCGCCGGCAGTGGCGTGTCGGCTCTGCCGGTCGCCATCAAGGGCGGGTCGCCGCTGACATCCGGCGGCAAGCCGGAGGTGCTGTACATCGGCGCGGAGTACTGCCCGTTCTGCGCGGCCGAGCGGTGGGCCATGGTGGTGGCGCTCAGCCGGTTCGGCACCTTCTCGGGCCTCAGCACTGTGCACTCGGGCAACAACTCGGGCGAGCCCTATCCGAACACGCCCACCTGGACGTTCCTGCACGCCACGTACACCAGCAAGTACCTGACGTTCTCGCCGGTCGAGATGGAGACCAACATCCCGACCAGCGGCGGCCAGGGCTACACCACCCTGCAGACGCCCACCTCGGCCCAGCAGGCCCTGCTGACCAAGTACGACGCGCCGCCGTACGTCCCCTCGGCGGACAACGGCGCCATCCCGTTCATTGACTTCGGCAACAAGTACATGATCAGCGGGGCCAGCTACAGCCCGCAGGTGCTGCAGGGCAAGAGCTGGAGCGAGATCGCCACGGCCCTGAAGGACCCGACCAGCCCGATCGCCAAGGCGGTCGACGGTGCGGCCAACTACCTGACCGCTACCATCTGCAAGCTCACCGGCAACCAGCCGGCCACGGCGTGCACCCCGGTGGTCAAGCAGCTGGAGGCGAAGCTCTGATGGCCAAGACCGCCCGCCCCACCGCCAACGGGGACGCCGCGGCGAACGGGGACGCGGCGAGCGGGGACGCGGCGAGCGGGAACGCCGCGGCTAGGGGCAATGCCGCCCAGGGCGCCAAGGTGCGCGTCCCGGCGAGTGGCGGTGCGGCCAAGGGCGGTGCGGCCAAGGGCGGTGCGGCCAAGGGCGGTGCGGCCAAGGGCAGTGCGGCGGGGCGGTCCGGCTCCGGGAACTCCGCAGGCCGGAGGCCGCCGGCGAACGGCGCCCGCGGCCAGGCGCGTGGGCGCCGCGACGTGGCTCCGCCCGTGTCCCCCGCCGAGCCCGAGGGTCCCGCCGCCTGGCTGCGCTGGGCCACGTTCGGGCTCGCGATCCTGGGCCTGGCCG
>JBEKCN010000061.1:0-9392 GCA_050014855.1 Streptosporangiaceae bacterium
TGCGGCCCGGGAAGGTCGCCGGGGCGCACACCCCGCAGGACGGCCTGAACTACTGGGTCCGCCGCGCCGCCCGCCGCAGCCGGACGGCCGTGCCGGGCGACCCGGCCCAGCCGATCCAGATCATCGACGTGCGCGACCTGGCCCGGTGGTGCAACTGCTGTATCAGGACACGGCCAGCCGCCTCTATTAAAGGAAGGCCCCGCCGGGGCGGCATCGAGGGAGGCATGTCGTGGCAACGACTGACGCAGCGCCATCCAGCTCCGTACCGTCGTCCGATCACCCCACGCAATCCGGGTCGTCAGCGTCCTACAGCGGCCCTGCGGCATCCAGCCCCCCGCCTTTGCCAGCAAATGCTGCCGGCGTGCTCGCTGCACTTACCGCACTGACCGGGGCTGCAGTCGGCCTCCTCACCAGCTTTCAGGTCGTGCACTGGACGCCCGCGCAAACCACACTGGCAGGCGCCGAAGTGGCTGCCTTCTGGGCATTTGCCGGAGCAATCGTTGCGCACCTCTGGCCTGGCACGAAACAGCGGCCTGTCGCGGTGGCGGGCACAATTACGGCTCTCGTCTCTGCCACTGTTTCCCTGGGAATTGGCTTCGCGTGGTGGCGGCTTAACGGCGCGCAGAACGCTTCTCTCATAAGCCTCTCCACGACCCTGGTCGCCGTTGGTTCGGCACTCTGGGCTCAGGCCCACGTTCACGCCAACCTGACGCCGCTCCGGACCAAAGCGGAATCATCAGACGTTCCCGTGAACTAGTGGGCCGAGTTCCGTACGGGCGCTCAGGCTAGAGCAGGTCGCGTTGCTCGTCGCTGCTGGACTGGGTCCGCACCACTGCACGAGGGCGCCTGGTCCTGTCCGTCTCCTCGCAGGCGCCGAATCCTTATGGGTGGTCGCCGGGTCCAGGGCCGGCGGAGCCGCCCCACCGCCTTTGTCGTCAGGCCGGCCACGCGCACCTACATGACTGGCGCACCCGCAGCGCCGGTCCGGGTCCTGCTCTGGGCCACCGGACGCGGCGGGCTCGCCGGCCGGGACTGGGTCACGTCGCGGGTCTGGCGTCCGGCAGTATCAGCCACATGACCGAACTCACCAATGTTTCCGGCGCATTCGGCTACGGCGACTCGATCCTCGTCGGCGAGCGGGTCCGACTGCGCGGCGTGCGTGACGACGACCTGGCCACGCTTGCGAAGTGGGAGATGGATCCCGGACGCATGGCAACGCTGTCGAACCAGGTGGCCCCACCGTCGGAGGCCGCGGCGAAGGAGCGCATCGCGCAGTGGAGCGCGAACGAGAAGGACACCCTCGGCTTCGCCATCGAGACGCTCGATGATCCACCGGTGCTGGTCGGCAATATTGGGTTGTGGGGCGCGCATCCCAAGGACCGGTGTGCGACGCTGGGGATCGCCCTCGGCCGTGCGCACATCGGTCGTGGCTATGGCACGGACGCGACGCGCGTCATCGTCGACTACGGGTTCCGCGAGATGGGCCTGCACCGCATCCAGCTCAGCGTGGCTCCGTTCAATCCCGCCGGCATCCGCGCCTACGAGAAGGCGGGGTTCGTCGAGGAGGGCCGCCATCGCGAGTCGGTCCTGCACGACGGGCACTGGTACGACGAGGTGCTGATGTCCATCCTCGACCACGAGTGGGCGGCGCGCCGATGACGGACGCGCATCGCGTGACTGTCGAAGCGGCGGTGGCGGCCACGGGTATCCCGGCGACTGTCCTGCGCCCCGGAGACCTGGCCAACAACCTGCTCTTCTGGGCTTGGCCGATCAAGACGGCAGGCGTAGTCCGCGCTCCTTACGCATCCTCGGCGCAGGCACCGATCCATGAGGCGGACGTGGCGGCGGTCGCGGCGGCTGCTCTCACCTCAGCAGGGCACGTCGGCAAGATATACCCGCTGACCGGCCCGCAGGCCCCCCCATCTTCCCGGGTGTGAAGGACGGCCCGATACGCCATTTGGCTGCTGACCTGCCGGGATGCTACTCACTGATGCGCGGCAGGAGGCGACGCTGAGCGGCAGTGTGCGGCCAGAATGATGTCAACGGCCAGGGACGGTGCGTTGAGCTGCTTGCTTCTCATCGGAGCTGCAATTCCGGGGGCGCTAGGTCCTGGAGTAGGTGCCTTGTCATTGACCCTTCATGTTGCGCCGGTAGACCTACGGCTCGTAGGTAGCCAGATAGGCGCTCGGTAGGGGAGGTGTGCCCGTGCCGCGATTCGTGCCGTCGAGGTTCTGGGACGGCGACAGTCTCGTGGAGCCGGGTGGCGGACAGGACGGTCAACGCGATCGGCGTCCAGCCAGCGTCCCGGCCGTGCCTGGCGGTTCTGGCCCGGATGGGCCCAAGCACGCCGGCAGGCGGGGAAGGCCGGGCAAGCCGCGCCGTCCACGGCTCCTGCACCGGCTGTTCGCCCACCGCAGTGTGCGGGCCGTGCTGGTGGTCTTGGTGGCGTTGGTCTGCTGGGTGGGTTTTTCGGTCGGGCAGGCATTGACAGTGCCCGGCAACAGCAACACCTCGACCCGGCTCGCCGAGTGGGCGCGGGATCACTACCTGGGGCCCGTCGTCACGTTTGGCGAATGGGTCACCTACCAGGCTCCGAAGGTCGGGGGGAAGCCGAAGTTTTCGCTCGCGGCTCCGTCCATGTCGGCCGAGGCCGGGCGGACCTATCCCACCCCGAAGGCAAGCGCCGCCACGATTACCCCGGACGTTCCCGCACGGCTCAGCTCGCCCGCCGGAACGCCGCTGCCCGGTGAAGGTCAGTGGCGGGTACTGGCCAGCGTGGACGGCATTCCGGCCATTTACGGCACTTATCTGCGTCCGGATAGCGTTCATACGTCCTACGTGGCCGGTATCGCCTCGATGGACCAGCGGCTGCTCACGTTCCAGCTCCGACCGGGCGCCGAGGATCCAGGGCCTGGCAACTGGGGGTACGCCCCGTGGCTGCCCCCGGGCTCCCGCACCGGGCTGCTCGCGACATTCAACGGGGGTTTCAAGCTGGATGCGGCGGGGGGCGGCTTCTACCTCAATGGCATGACCAAGGGCACCCTGACGCAGGGGGCAGCCTCGCTTGTCTACTACAAGAACGGTCATGTGGCCATCGGCGAATGGGGACGCGGCCTCGGCATGAGCTCGCAGGTCCTCGGAGTCCGGCAAAACCTCCGGCTCATCGTGGACCACGGGGCCGTTCCTGCCTCGGTGGATCAGAACGTTGAAACTCAGTGGGGTGCCACGCTGGGCGGCGGCTACTACGTGTGGCGTTCCGGGATCGGCATCACCAGCGACGGGCGGATCATCTTCGTCTACGGTCCCGCGCTGTCGGTGCGGTCACTGGCCGGCCTGCTCCAGCGGGCCGGAGCGGTGGAAGGCATGCAGCTGGACATCAATCCGGCGTGGATGTCGTACATGTCCTACCGGCCGTCGCCGAGTGCCGCCGACCCGGCACCGGTCAACCTGCTCCCGGACCAGCCGGAGCCGGCGGACCGCTACTACTCGGTCAACAGCCGTGACTTCACGGCGGTTTACGCACGGTGACGTCCCGTCTTCCGGTCGCCAGCGTCAACCCGACGGCCGCCGCGGACCTGGCGCTGTACCCGGGCTGGCTCCGCTGGCCGTTCGCGGTGCTGCGCACCGCCCGTCCGCGTCAGTGGCCGAAGAATTTGCTGGTGTTCGCTGCACCGCTCGCCGGCGCGTCGCTCGGGCGCGATGACGGACTCGGCTACGCAATGGTGGCGGCCGTGGCCTTCTGCGCCGCGTCGGTCGCCGTGTACATGGTGAACGACGTCGTCGATGCCGGCCGCGACCGGCGCCATCCGGTGAAGCGTACGCGCCCGGTCGCGGCCGGGATTCTGCCGAAGTCACATGCGGTGGCCATCGGCGCCGTGTGCGCCGTGGCGGCGCTGGCCGCGGGCTTTGCGGTCAGCGTGCCACTGCTGTCCGCGATTCTCGCCGGGTACCTTCTCTCCTCGCTGCTCTACAGCCTGGTGCTCAAGCACCTTCCCGTGATCGAGCTGGTCTTCGTGGCGTCCGGGTTCGTGCTTCGCGCGCTGGGCGGCGCGGCGGCCACCCATGTGCCGCCTTCTGGCTGGTTCCTGCTGGTCTGCACCCTCGGCGCCTTTCTGGTGGCCACGGCCAAGCGGTACACCGAGCTGGTCGTGCTCGGCGCGGACGCGGTCCGGCACCGACCGTCGATGCGGTGGTACCGGCCCGCTGCCTTGCGGCTGATGCAGCGGGTGACCGCCATCGCGATGATCATCGCCTACCTGCTGTGGGCCCTGGGCGAGCACGGTGGCTGGATCAGGGGCTGGCACCTGGCCAGCGCCCTGCCGCTCGCCGCGACGCTTATGCGCTTCGACTACCTCACCGCGCAAGCTTCCCCCAGACCTGTTGAGGATCTGCTCGCCCGGGATGCCGTGATGGTCTTCCTGGAGTCCGTGTGGCTGCTTATGTTCGTGGCCGGCCTGTGGGAGCTCGTTCCGTGAGGCTGACGGCAGCCCCCCCGGCCGGGAGGAACGCGCGATGACCCGAGTCAACGGGACCGACCGCGTGCTGACCGGCTGGGGACGCACCGCTCCGAGCCGCGCGGTGGTCGCCGGGCCGATGGAAACGTCCCAGCTGCAGGAGATCATCGCGGCCCAGCCGGCCCGCGGCGTCCTGGCGCGGGGCGCGGGACGCAGCTACGGCGACGCCGCCCAGAACGCCGGAGGCTACGTCCTGGCGCCGGTGACCCGCCCGTGCGTGGAAGCCGACGCCGGGGCAGCGACGGTGCGGGTGAGCGCGTCCACCACGTTCACCGAAGTGCTCGAGCACATCGTCCCGCAGGGCTTGCTTCTGCCGGTGCTGCCGGGCACCCGTCACCTCACCGTGGGCGGCGCGGTGGCCGCCGACGTGCACGGGAAGAACCAGCACGTCGACGGCAGTATCTCGGCGTGGATCGGCGAGATCGAGTTGCTGGACGGCAACGGGAAACTGCATACGCTGACCCCGGGGCAGGACGCGTACCGTGCCACCGTGGGTGGTATGGGGCTCACCGGGATCATCCTGGCGGTGAAGCTGCGCTTGCTCCGGATCAGCAGCACCACAATGCGGGTCACGACGCGCCGGCTGGCCGATCTGGACGCGCTGCTGTCCGCCATGGACCATGCCACGGATCGGTACGCGGTCGCCTGGATCGACACCTCGGCCAACCGCCGGTCCTTCGGGCGCGGCATCCTCGACGTGGGCGATCACCTCACCGAACCGGATTCAGAAGACCGGGCTGGGCTGGCTTACCGGGCGGGCCGGGACCGTCGCGCGCCGGCCACGCCGTTTTCCCCGTTCAATCCGCTGACGGCGCGTGCGTTCAACGACCTCTGGTACCACAAGGCACCACAGGAACAGACCGGCTCCATCGGCCTGGCTCCCTTTTTCCACCGGCTGGATGCGATCTCGGACTGGAATCGCGCGCTGGGACCGCGCGGCTTCCTCCAGTACCAGTTCGCGGTACCGAACGGAGCTGAGCAGCTGATCACCGAAGTGCTCAGCACGCTCCGGCGGCATCATGCGGCGCCGTTCCTGGGCACGCTGAAGCGATTCGGCCCGGCGAACGGGAACTACCTTTCATTTCCGGGGCCGGGCTGGTCGCTGGCAGTGGACATGCCGACCGGAAATCCGAGACTGCGGACGGTCCTGAATCATCTGGACCGGCGCGTCGCCGACGTCGGCGGCCGGGTCTACCTGGCCAAAGACGTCCGGATGCGGGCGGACGCCTTCGCCGCCATGTACGGTGAGCTGGCCGAATGGCGGGAGGTCCGGGAGCTACTGGACCCCCGTAAAGTGTTCTCCTCCGACCTCGGCAGGAGGCTGGGCCTGTGCTGAACACCGTAGACGCATGACATCGCATCGGGAGGTCCGGTCACGGTGAGAGTGCTCGTCGCCGAGGACGACCGCGGGCTGGCCGAGGTTATCGGGCGCGGCCTGCGCGAAAAGGGCTATGCAGTGGACCTGGTGCCCGATGGGGACGCCGCGCTGCGATACCTGAGAATCTACGAGTACTCCGTCGTGATTCTGGACTGGCGGATGCCGGGCTTGTCGGGCCTGGAAGTGGTTCAGCGCATGCGGCGGATCCGGTCCGCGACACCCGTCTTGATGCTGACAGCGCGAGACACCCCCGCCGACCGGGTCACGGGACTGGACGCGGGCGCCGACGATTACCTGGTCAAGCCGTTCGACTTCAGTGAGCTACTGGCCCGGCTCCGGGCCCTGCAGCGCCGGCCACCGCAGGTCCAGCCGCCGTTGCTGGTGGTCGGGGACGTGGAGTTCGATCCCGCGGCCCGCAGCACGCGGGTCGGCCAGGACCATCCATCGCTGACCGGCACCGAACTCGGCATCCTGGAAATGCTGATGCGCCGTTCCCCGGCGGTGGTGGACCGGCGGTCCATCGCCCAGCACGTCTGGGACAACGAAGCCGACGCGTTCGGCTCCAACACCATCGACGTCCACCTGGCCCGGCTGCGATCCAAGCTGGCCGGCGCCCGGGTGCAGATCCAGACCGTCCGCGGCATCGGTTACCGGATGACCAGCTCATGAGGATGACCAGGACATGAGGCTTCGCCGGCGGTCGGCAACCCGGGCCCGGCTCGCGCGGGGCCGGCTACTGTCGCCGCAATTCGCGCACGCCGCCCGGGTCGCGGGCGCCGCCACGCTGATCATCGCCATCGTCTACACCGGCTGCGTCACGGCTCTGAACCTCGTGGTGACCAGCCGGCTGACCGGGCAGACCGACGCCCGGTTGGCTGACCGCCTGATCGAGGCCAGCCGGCCTGATCGGCTCACGCAGCCGTCCAAGGACAGCGACAACGACGACGACGGCGATGTCGACGACGCGCCGCTTTTCCTCTGGCTCATCGAGCCCGGCGGTCGGGTGATTCCGCTCGGCGAGGATATTCCGCCGCTGCCCCGGGGATTGCGGCCGGGCCCTGGCTGGCCGGTGACCACGAGCATCGGGGGCAGCCCGTTCCGGCTCGATGTCCGCCGCACAGGGAGCGGGTGGCTAGCGGCCGGCCAGAGCCTGGCTCAGAACCGGCACACCGAAGCGGTCCTGCTGGGCACTGAGATCGCGGCGGCCCCGCTGCTGCTGGTGGCGATGTTTCTCGGTTCCCTGGCTGTCGGCCTGAAGGCCCTGGGCCCGGTCGAGCAATCGCGCCGCCGCCAGCTGGAATTCACCGCCGACGCATCGCATGAGCTGCGGACTCCGCTGAGCGTCATCAGCGCTGAGGCCGACGTCGCGCTGGCCGGTCCACGGGCAGCAGCCGAATACCAGGCCTCACTGGCGCGAATTCAGGGCGAAGGCAAGCGCTTGCGCCGGATCGTGGAGGACCTGCTGTGGCTGGCCCGGTTCGACTCCCAGCCCCCGCCACCCGGCGATGAGCCCCTCGACATCGCGACGATCGCCGGCACCTGCGCCGACCGCTTCCGCGTGCTGGCCCGGTCACGGTCCATCACGATCGAGGCGGACACCGAGACGGCTGTGCCCGCACTGATCATCGCGCCGCCAGAATGGATCGACCGGCTCGCCGGGGTGCTGATGGACAACGCCTGCCGGTACGCGGACTCGGCCGGCCGCGTCCGCGTCAGCGTGACGACGACGGCGGGCCGGGTCAGCCTTACGGTCGAGGACAGCGGGCCGGGCATACCCGAAGAACAACAGAAACGGCTGTTCGACCGGTTCCACCGCGCGGTCGACGACGGCCAGGGAGCCGGGCTCGGGCTGGCCATCGCCGACTCGATCGTCCGGTCGACCGGAGGCCGCTGGAATATCGGCAGCTCGCAGGCGCTGGGAGGCGCACGGATGGAAGTGTCCTGGCACCCTCATCAGCCACGGCACATGCCCGCAGCGGCTGGGCGGCCCTGGTACCTGCGGGTGCGGCCCGGCCGACGATGGCACACGTCAGGCGATGGCGGTCCCGAACAGGTGCCCGGCACCATTGCTAACGGCCAGCCCCAGCGCTCCGCCGATAACCACCCGTAGTACGGCACGGCGCCCATGCACGGTCTCCCTACCTGGTGGTCTGGTAGCCGACGATGACCGGTTCCACGCGCGGGGCGCCGTGCACTCGGTCGACGGCATGGGGCTCGGCGACAAAGCGCCACCAGGGCAGCCGGCTCTCCAGGACCCGGTCCAGGCTGAGGCGTTCCCGCCGGGCGGGCGGCGCGAAGGTGAGCAGCGCGACGAACAGCAGCGCATAGATAATGCCCGTCCCGATGTCGGTAGAGCCGAAGCGGTAGGGGCCACCGAAGCCCTCCCCGACGCCCCACAGCAGCAGGGTGTACATCACGCCGGCGATGTAGCCCGCGCGCCGGGCCACACCCAGCAGCAGAACCAGGGCCAGTCCCGTTTCGGTGAGCCCGACCACGGTGGCAAAAGCCGCCGGTGCACTCGACTGGAGGCTGATCCAGAACTGGAACCAGCCGTGCAGCCAGGCCGGCTGGCCGACGGCCACGGACTTCAGCTGGATGAGGAAGGTGTCGCGGTAGCCCGGCAGCCACTTGAGTGCCGCGTCGATGCCGAAGATCACTCCGAAGAGCAGCCGGACCGTGGTCCCGGTCCATCCCGCCGAGGGGCTCGGTGTCTGCCGGGAACGTGCCGGGCTGTCCTGCCTTGCGGGGACATTTGTACTGGTAGCGACCCTGTTGCCAGAGGTGTGGGCAGCGGCGCTTTTCGATGCGAAGCGACCCGTCATAGAACAATTACCCCCCAGTAGTAAACAGCCTGTATCCATGCGTTTACGCTAGGTTACTGCGGACTCCTCCCTTGCGTCTGGCTGACCGGCAGACCGACGCGCGGCTGGCTGACCGCCTGGCCGAGACCAGCCCTGGCACCTCGGAGTGCGGCCCGGCGGACGATGACCAGCGTCAGCCGATGGCGGTCCCGAACAGGAGCCCGACACCGTAGGTGAAGGCCAGCCCCAGCGCTCCGCCGATGACCACCCGTAGTACGGCGCGGCGGACATCGCTGCCGCCGATGCGTGCGCTGAGGGCACCGGCCAGGCCGAGCGCGATGAGGACGGCGGCGAACGTCACGGGTACCCGCAGCGTGGCCGGGGGCAGCAGGATGGCCAGCAGCGGCAGCAGGGCGCCGGAGGTGAACGACAGCGCGGATGCGGCGGCGGCCTGGAAGGGGTGGGCCAGGTCGTCGGGGTCGATGTGCAGTTCGGCGTCGAGGTGGGCGGCCAGCGGATCGCGGGCGGTCAGCTCTGCAGCGACCGTACGGGCGGTGGCCGCCGAAAGGCCCTTGGCTTCGTACAGGGCGGTCAGTTCGATCAGCTCGGCCTCCGGGGTTTCGGCCAGTTCGCGTTTTTCCTGAGCCAGTTGCGCGAGCTCGCTGTCGCGCTGGCTGGAGACGGACACGTACTCGCCCA
>JBEKCN010000062.1:0-9362 GCA_050014855.1 Streptosporangiaceae bacterium
CAGCGCCGTCCGCCGGGCCCCGCTGGGCACGTCGATCACGGCCAGTTCGGCGTGGCAATCCCCGCCGTCCTCCCACCGCCACCAGCCGGACGCCACGGTCGTGCCGTCCGCAGACACGCAGAACGACTGCTCGTCCAGGGCCCGCCCGGGGGCGGGCGTGAGCTCGCGAGGCAGAGCCCGGGCCGCCGCCACGGGGTCCCCGGAATCTCCGGAGACCCCAGAGTCTCCGGAGTCTCCGCCCTGGCCCGAAGTCTCCGGAGTCTCCGGAGTCTCAGGGGCCGCCGCGGCGAACAGCCGGAGCTGAGCCGGACCCAGGTCATGGTCCCAGTACCGCACCGGGACCGCTTCGTGCAGGATCGCCGTGACCCCCGCCTGCTCGCGCTCCCGGCGCAACCGCGCGTCGTCCGCCGGGTCGGCCCCGGCACCGGGCATCACCGCAGCGGAGCAGACAATCACCCCGTCCCGGCCGGCCGTTTCGGCGGCGCTGATACCCCCCGGGCGGCCAGCGACCCACACGGCCTCACCGCCATCGGCCGGGAGCAGCCACAGAGCCTGCTGACCCGCCGCCGGGTCGTCGCGGCCCGGATCGGCAGGCTCATCCGGCGCCTGGGAGCTGCCCGGGCTGCCGGACGTCCCTGCGGGGGCCCCGGGACGTTCCGAGATGAACAGCAGGGAGCCGTCGGGCAGGAAACGAGGGTTCTTCTCGCCTTTCGGCGACCGGGTCAGCTGGCGTGGGGCTTCCTGGCTGGCCGGGCTGGCCGGAATCCGCCAGATGCTGGTCAGGTACTTCTTCCGGTCCGGGGCAAGCGTCTGCACGGCCGCCGCCAGCCAGCTCCCGTCGGGGGCCAGGCGCAGCGCGGTAACCCGCGGGATCGCCACGTACCGGGCCAGGTCGTGGAAGGGCGTTGCCCCGGTGTCCGAGGGCGCGCTCACCGAGTGTCGGTGATCATGGCCGCGCCCGCGGTGGCGTTGGCCGCCTCGTCGATCAGGATCATGCCGCCGGTCAGCCGGTTCCTGGTGTAGGGGTCGCAGAAGATGGGCTGGGTCAGCCGCAACGTCACCCGGCCGACCTCATTCAGCCCGAGCTGGCCGGCGCTCTCATCCCGGTGCAGGGTGTTGACGTCGATCCGGTAGTGCAGGTCCTTGACGATCGCCTTGACCGTGCGCGAGGTGTGCTTGACGATGAAGCGGCTGCGGGGGGTGAGCGGCTTATCACTGACCATCCAGCACACCATGGCCTCGACGTCCTGGGTGACGGTCGGCTTGTTGTGCGGACGGCAGATCATGTCACCGCGGGAGATGTCCACGTCGTCATCGAGCAGCAGCGTCACCGACATGGGCGGGAACGCTTCCGGTACCGGGTGGCCCGCGGCTTCGACGGCGCGGACGGTCGTCGTGAAGCCGGACGGCAGGTGCATGACCTCGTCCCCCGGCCGGATCACACCGCCAGCCACCTCGCCGGCGTAGCCCCGGTAGTCGTGCAGTCCGGGGTCGGTGGCCTGGTGCGGCCGGATCACGTACTGGACCGGGAACCGCACGTCGATCAGGTTCCGGTCGGAGGCGATGTGCACGTGCTCCAGGTGGTGCAGCAGCGACGGCCCGTCGTACCAGGGCATGTTGGCCGAGCGCTGGACCACGTTGTCGCCGAGCAGGGCCGAGATGGGGATGAAGGTCAGGTCGCCGATGTCCAGCTTCGCGGCGAACGCGGAGAACTCGGCGGCGATCCGCTCGAAGACGGCCGCGTCGTAGTTCACCAGGTCCATCTTGTTGACCGCCAGCACCAGGTGCGGGACCTGGAGCAGCGTCGCGAGGAAGGCGTGCCGGCGGCTCTGCTCGGTCAGCCCGTTGCGCGCGTCGACGAGGACGACGGCCAGGTCAGCGGTGGACGCGCCGGTGACCATGTTGCGCGTGTACTGAACGTGCCCGGGCGTGTCCGCGATGATGAACTTGCGGCGGGGGGTCGCGAAGTAGCGGTAGGCGACGTCGATCGTGATGCCCTGCTCGCGCTCGGCCCGCAGGCCGTCGGTGAGCAGCGCGAGGTTGGTGTACTCCTCACCACGGTCCTTGCTGGTCCGCTCCACGGCGGCGAGCTGATCCTCGAAAATCGCCTTGGAGTCGTACAGCAACCGCCCGATAAGCGTGCTCTTGCCGTCGTCGACCGAACCGGCCGTGGCGAACCGCAGAATTTCCATTAGAAGTAGCCCTCACGCTTCCGGTCTTCCATGGCCGCCTCACTGGTGCGGTCGTCGGCGCGGGTCTGGCCCCGCTCGGTGATCCGCGTCGCCGACACCTCCTCGATGACCGTGGCCACGTCGAGCGCGGTCGACTCGACCGCCCCCGTGCACGTCATGTCGCCGACCGTCCGGTACCGGACCACGGTCTCGAACAGCTGCTCGTCCTCGCCCCGGGTCACGTACGGGCTGTCCGCCAGCAGGATCCCGTCCCGCTCGAAGACCTGGCGGGTATGGGCGAAGTACACCGAGGGCAGCTCCAGCTCTTCCCGTTCGATGTACTGCCAGATGTCGAGCTCGGTCCAGTTGGACAGCGGGAAGACACGGATGTGCTCGCCGCGGTGGATCCGGGTGTTGTACAGATTCCACAGCTCGGGCCGCTGATTCTTCGGGTCCCACTGGCCGAAGTCGTCGCGGAAGGAGAAAACCCGCTCCTTGGCGCGCGCCTTCTCCTCGTCCCGCCGGGCTCCGCCGAACAGCGCGTCGAACCGGTTGTCCTCGATCGCGTCCAGCAGCGTGATGGTCTGCAGCCGGTTCCGGCTCGCCCACCGGCCGGTCTCCTCGCTCACCCGGCCCGCGTCGATGGAATCCTGCACGGAGGCGACGATGAGCCGGACCCCCAACTCCGCGACGCGCTGGTCGCGGAACTCGATGACCTCGCCGAAGTTGTGCCCGGTGTCGACGTGCATGACCGGAAACGGAATCCGCGCCGGCCGGAACGCCCTTTCGGCCAGGGCCAGCATGACCACGGAGTCCTTGCCACCGGAGAACAGCAGGACGGGCCGCTCGAACTCTGCGGCGACCTCCCGGATCACGTGGATTGACTCGGCTTCGAGCACGTCAAGCTGAGAGAGGGTGTAATCGGTGCGCATCAACGGCGTCCAGGAGACATCGGGGACAGGAAAGGGGCACGGCAGGAGGCGCCTGCCAGCACGACCGTCATCGTTGACCGCCGTCAGCTTCGCCGGCCTGGGCGGAGCTGATCGCGTCCAGCAGGCCGCCGGCGAGCGCAGGTACACATACCAGAATATCCGGCATCAGCAGGTCGGCCTGATTGTAGGTGAGCTCGCGGCCGTCGATCCGCGAGGCGTGAAACCCTGCGGCCCGGGCCACCGCGACCGGGGCCGCCGAATCCCATTCGTACAGGCCGCCGGCGTGCACATAAGCGTCGGCGTGACCCTGCAGGACGGCCGCGACCTTGGCCCCGGCCGATCCCAGCGGGATGAGGTCCGCGCCGAGAAGCGCGGCCATGGCCGGCAGGAACGCGGCGGGCCTGCTCCGGCTGACCACGATCCGCGGCCGCCCAGGCGGCGGTCCCGGCGGCGGAGCGGGCGGCGGGGCCACTGTGCTCAGCACCTCACCGGCGGCCGGGAGGGCGACCGCACCGACGGTGAGGCGGCCCTGACCTGGCCCGCTGCGCTCCCACAGGGCGACGTGCACCGCCCAGTCCGTCCGGCCGGCGTCGCCGAATTCGCGGGTGCCGTCCAACGGATCCACGATCCAGACCCGGGCCGCGGCCAGCCGGGCCGGGTTGTCGGCGGCTTCCTCGGACAGGACCCAGTCTCCCGGCCGCTGCCGGGCCAGCTCAGCCGCCAGGAACTCGTGCGACAGGCGATCGCCCGCCTTACGGAGGTCATCCGGCTGGCCGCCCCGGGCGCGCAGGTCGATCAGGCGGCGGCCCGCCTCGGCAGCCAGATCATGGGCGAGACGATCGTCCTCCGTCGCCATCGGCGCTCCTTGGCTGCTTCCGGGCGGGAAACCGGTCGGTGGGTGTGTTCGGCAAGGGTAAGCGCCCGGACCATGCCAGTTCTTCCCGCCCGCACCGAAACAAACGGCCCGGCCGCGCGCCGTGCGTCTCAGTCGGCGTGGAAGGTGTTCTGCGCGACGGCCAGGCCCTTGGACAGCAGGGTTTCCACCGCGTCTGCGCAGCGGTCGAGGAGAAGCGGCAGTTCCTTCCGCTCGGCCGCGGAAAAGTCCCGCAGCACGAACGTGGCCGCGTCCATCCGGCCCGGCGGCCGCCCGATGCCGAACCGCGCCCGGTAGTACTCGTTCGTGCCGAGCGACTGAGTGATCGAGCGAAGCCCGTTGTGGCCGTTGTCACCACCGCCCAGCTTCAGCCGGATCGCCCCGAACGCGATATCCAGCTCGTCGTGGATGACCACGATCCGCGCCGGGGGAATCTTGTAGAAGGTGGCCAGGGCGGCCACGGGGCCCCCGGACAGGTTCATGTAGGTGCGCGGTTTAGCCAGCGTGACCGGTACTCCGGCGAGCCGTCCCTCGGCGACCTCGTTGCGGGACCGGTGAGCCTTGAACCGGGCGCCCATCTGGTCCGCAAGCAGGCCTGCCACCATGTACCCGGCGTTGTGCCGGGTCCCGGCGTATTCCGGGCCCGGGTTGCCGAGCCCGGCGACGAGCCAACGTTCTTCTGGCATCGCCGGGCTCACATCGTCCGCAGGCTGACGGGTCAGCCGGCGTCGCTCTCGCCGGAGTCGTCGGCGCTGACCTCGCCGACCGGCTCAGGCACCTCAGCGGTCTCGGCGCCGCCCTCACCGACGATGTCCGCTTCCATCTGCGCCGCGGTCGGCGCGGCAAGCACGTGCACGATCAGCGTGTCCGGGTCGACCTGCAGGCTCACGCCGCGGGGCAGGGTGAGGTCGCCGGCGTGGATCGAGCTGCCGACCTCCATACCGGTGACGTCGACGTCGATACCGCCGGGGATGTTCGTCGCCTCGGCCTCGACCGGGAGCTGGACGAGCTGCTGGTCCAGCAGGCCATCCGGCGCGATTTCGCCGCTGACCCGGACCGAGATGTCCACGGTGACCTTTTCACCCCGGCGGACCAGGATCAGGTCGGCGTGCTCGATGAAGCCCCTGATCGGATCGCGCTGGACCGCCTTGGGCAGGGCCAGGCCCGTCACCCCGGGCACGCCGTCGAGGCGGATCAGGACGTTGGGCGTCTTCAGCGCGAGCATCAGCTCATGCCCGGGCAGCACGACGTGCCGCGTCTCCTCGCCGTGGCCGTACAGCACGGCGGGCACCCGGCCCTCACGACGCGTACGCCGGGCGGCGCCCTTGCCAAAGTCGGTGCGCGGCTCGGCGGCGATGCGGACCTCAGGCACGGTGGTCACTCCTCATGCGGTGGTATTTCTGGATGGCAGCACCGCCCGGTCGTGCTGGGGCGGCCGTTATGCCGTCCCCTGGCCATGGCCCAGGGGATCCGTGCGGCCCGCAGAAGCCGCGCCACCGCGAACGGCGGCGCCGACGGTAACGTCCGCGCCTCCGCAGTGTAGCCGAGAACTTCGCGTTAAGCGTTCCTGGGATGGCCCGGCCCGGTGTCCGGGGCGCCCAGCCGATCGTCACATCCAGCCGGAAATGCCCTGTGCCGGTGCCGGAGCAAATGCTCCGGCACCGGTACAGGATCAGATAAGACGGCGGTCCCGCCCTGAGCGTCCGCTCAGCTGGTACCACCTTCACCCTGCATGTCCGGGCTGCCCTCGCCCTGCATGTCCGGGCTGCCCTCGCCCTGCATGTCCGGCGTTCCCTCGCCCTGCATGTCCGGCGTGGCCTCGCCCTGCATGGCGGGGGTGCCCTCGCCCTGCATGTCCGGCGTGGCCTCGCCCTGCATGGCAGGGGTGGCTTCGCCCTGCATGGCGGGGGTGGCCTCGCCCTGCATCTGCGGACGGTCCTCACCTTGCATCCGCGGTTCTGAATTTCCCATAATCGTCGCCCTTTCTGGTTCCCTGACCCCCGTGAGCCAGGACGAACGATGACCCGTAGGGGCGACATTAGCCCCGTTTGCCCCACCCCCCCGCCAACACGTCCGGAATGACATATGGCGCGCCAGTGATACTCTCCTAACCCGGACGGAGAGTAATCACAAAAGCACACGATTCTGGCGAAGGCGGGGGTCAGGCCGACAGCGTACGGAGACCAGCCAGCTCGGAAGACACCTCCGCCAGCTGCTCGTCGTCGCCGAGCTCGTCGAAGAGGGCGTACGCGTCGTCCCAGCATGTGCGGGCCCCATTGATGTTGCCCGCGCGGAGCTGGGCGCGGCCGAGGAATATCATCGTCAGCCCTTGGCTGTGCCGGCTCCCGACGGCCCGCCGGATGGTCAGAGCGTCCTCGAAGGCGGCGATGGCCTCGGCGGTGCGACCGAGCTCGAGGTAGGCCCGGGCCAGGGCGTGCAGGACGTAATCTTCGCCGTTCCGCGCGTTGATCTCGACGAAGATCTGGCGGCCCTGCTGGAGGTAGCCAACGGCCTCGTCGAGATGGCCGAGATTCAGGTGCGCCTCTCCCAGCCCGGTGAGCACGGCACCCTCCCCATAGCGGTAACCGGCTTCCCGCTGCAGGGACAGTGCCTGATGAAGCTGCTCGAGGGCCTCGGCGCTGCGGCCGAGCCGGAGACTGGCGTCGGCAATGTTGATTGTCGAGATGGCCTGCCCTCTCAGGTCGCCGATCTCCCGGCGCATCTCGAGTGCCTCCTCGAACCGGCTGATGGCCTCGTCGATGTGCTGTTGCTGGCTGTAGACCATGCCAAGGTTGTTGAGGATCCAGCCCTCGGCCCGGCGGTCACCTGCCTGCCGGGCGCTCGCGAGCGCGATGAGGTGACTGGAGATCCACTCGGCCCGGTAGCTGAGCCGGTCGAAGGAGCCCAGCACCGCCACCGGCAGTTTCCAGGCCAGGTCGTGATGGCCATAGTCCGCGGCCAGCTGCGTAGCGGCGACCAGGTTCTCACGCTCAGCCTCGCACCAGCTCAGGGCGCCGGCGACGTCGGCGAAACTCAGCGGCACGCAGCCCGGCGGCACCGGATCGAGAGCGGGCCGATCGCGATGCGGCGACACGAGGGTGTCGGCGGTGCTGGCCGTATGCAGGTACCAGGCGAGCAACCGGGCAACCGCGTCCTGCCGTACCGGCGCGGGCTCATCGGCCACGACCCGTTCGGCGGCGTAGACGTGCAGCAGATCATGAAAGCTGTAGCAGGCGGGCGCCGACGACTCCAGCAGGTGCGCGTCGACAAGGAACTCCAAGGCGTCCGCGACCTGGTCCTCGGGCTCACCGATCAAGGCGGCGGCCGCGCTGAGCCCGATGGACGGGCCCGGCCACAAACCCAGCAGACTGAACGCATGAGCGGGGGCCACGCCACCCGGCGTCATAGCGGCCGGCAAGCTGGCGAAGCTGACCTCGAAGCTGGCCCGGACGGCCAGGTCACCGACCCGCATCTCGTCGAGCCGGCGATGCTGGTCACGGATCCGGTCGGCGAGCCAGCGGATCGTCCAGCGGTCGCGGGCGGCCAGCCGCGCAGCGCAGATCCTGATCGCGAGGGGCAATCCGGCGCAGGCCACCAGTAGCTCGGCGGTAGCGTCCGGCTCCGCGGCCGCCCGGTCGGTCCCGACGATGCGACTGAACAGGGCGAGCGCCTCACTGTCCTCGAGCACATCTAGGTGGACCAGGCCGCCGCCGACTAGATCGGACAGGCGGCTTCGGCTCGTGACGATCACCGCGCAGGAAGCACTACCGGGCAGCAGCGGCCGTACCTGGGCCGCATCGCGGGCGTTGTCGAGCACGATCAGGGTCCGCCGGCCGTTGAGCCGCGTCCGGTACAGCGCGGCCCGTTCCTCCTCGCTGGCCGGGATCTCCGCACCTTTCTCCCCGAGGTCACGCAGGAACCTGGCCAGCACGTCAGCCACCGCGAGCGGCTGCCGACCGGCGCCGAGCAGATCCACATACAGCTGACCATCCGGGTAGTCGGTGCGCATCCGGTGCGCGGCATGAATCGCCAGGGTTGTCTTACCCAGACCGCCCGCCCCGGCAACGAGGGCCACCGGCACCGCGCCGGGATTCTTACCGGCCCGGCTGACCGACAGCAGGTCACACAGCTGGCTGACGTGCTGCTCGCGCCCGGTGAAGTCGCTGATGTCGGCGGGGAGCTGCATCGGCCCCGGCTCGGCCGCCGGCGCCGGCGCCGTCTCGCTGACGACATCGCCGATCTCGACGATGCCCAGCGCGATACTGCCAGGCGGCACGGCAGACGGTTCGGTCGCCACGGCGGGCACGGCCTCGGCCAAGGGTTCCGTCGCTGCGCGGGGGCGGGAGGCCGGCGACCGGGCGGGACGGCGGGGAGCAGGAGGGCCGGTGGCGCCCGGTGGGGCCGGAAGCGGCCCGCCCCGCGATCGGGCGGCAGGCGCAGCCTTCGGTTCCTGCTGCCGGGCGGCCAGGGGTTTCGTGACATCCGGCAGCCGTCCCAGGTCTGTGGCCAGCAACTGCTGGAACAGCTGCTGGATCTCGCGGCCGGGGTCTACGCCTAGCTGATCAGCTATGACCACACGGGCCTGTTCATAGACCCCTAGCGCCTCGGCCCGGCGTCCCGCGCCGTCGAGCGCGCGCATCAGCAGCAGCCACAGTTCCTCTTTGAGCTGCTGGTCGGCGAGAAGCCTGCGCAGCTCAGGAATGACGTCGCGATATCTGCCGCGGGCCAGATCCGCTTCGATTCGCAGCTCGGTCGCGGCGAGGTGCAGTTCGCCCAGCCGCTCGGCTTCGGCCGCGACAAATGCGGACGGGGGCACATCCTCCAGCGGCTGGCCTCGCCACAGAGACAGCGAATCGGTGAGCTGCTTGGCCGCTAGCTCGGGCTCTCCCGCCGCCAGGGCCTGCTGCCCTTGAGCCATCAGGATTCCGAAGCGCTGCATGTCCAGATCGTCAGGCTCCAGCCGGAGCTGATAACCGGGAGAGCGGGTCCGCAGCAGCTGCCCGTCGGTATCCCCTATGAACCGGCGCAGCCGGAGCACATAAATGCTGACCAGATTGGCGGCGCGGGCCGGGGGAGCGTCACCCCACAGTTCGTCGATGAGGGTGTCGGTGGAGACAATCTGCCCGGCGTTCAGCAGCAGGCGGGCAAGAACCGCGCGCCACTTGGCGGCCCCGATCGGGGCCCAGCCTTCTGGGGTCTGAACCTCGAGCGGTCCGAGTATGCGGAACCGCATAATTCTGATCCGCCGGGGTTCACGATCTCATCTGCCTCCGGGTTCAGTGACGACAACCACCCGGCACCGCGAAGAACTCCCGCGCCCCACCAACCGCAGGATCCAGATCGCATCCCGGAGCCGGACAGCAGAGCCACTTAATCACGGATGAA
>JBEKCN010000063.1:0-9287 GCA_050014855.1 Streptosporangiaceae bacterium
GACAGCGGCGAGCAGCCGGATGGCCCATTGCCTTAGCCGTGTACCCATTTGTTCCCTTTCTAACCTGTGGGTTGTGTTGGAGATTTCAATTGCCGAGACCTGGCCCGCACGATGGGTGCAAAGCCAAAAGGACTCCCAGCAGGTCAAATCCCAGCGGATACGTATGCTGCTCGTTGTTTACCTGCCTGTCAACCCCGATGATTCGGAGCACTATGGCACATGAGATGCTTTGCGGCGCATGTGCTGACCCGTTGCCACTAGCCCTCGTTTGGCGGGTATTACAGTCGCGGTTTCGCAGGATGATTTCACGTTGCGCATACCGTTGAGATTTGCCCGGACATCTCTCGATCGAATGGGATGAGAGAAGAAATGGTTCGAGGATGGCGGCCTATTGGACATATGCAGGGGCCCGCGTACCCGGGCCCTGGCGCGCTTAGCGCCGGTCAGGCCCGAGCGCCGTCTGGGTGGCCTGTTTGATGGGTCCCAGTCCGCTGGCCAGTGCCCGCCGCCACGGCACCACCCCTTCAATCTCTATCTCCAGGGAGAAGCTGAGGAATGTCCTGATCAACACAATCAGCCCGAGGACGAGGACGTTGTCCAGCGTCGGGGAAACTGCGACGGTCCTGATCAGGTCAGCCGCAACCAGGATCTCCAGGGCGAGCAGGATGGTGCCGCCGAACGCCTGGCGCAGCACTTTATAGGCCTGCTTCGGCGGCACCGGCTGACGCAACGCCAGCAACGCCAGCACAAACGACCACAGCACGCCGATGACCAGAATCAGGGCGCCAAGGGCCTCGAATCCCTGGGCCACGTGATCCATCACCGTGTTGAACGATGAGGCGGCGGTTTCCGACGCAGCCAGCGTGGTCAGCGTCATGACTGTCCGCGTATGGGGCCAGGCGTTGACGCCACCATCCGGGCAGCCGGGCTAACCACGCCGACTCAGCCCGTTTATTGGCCAGGTCAGAGCGAAGCCATGTGCCGTCCCGGTCGCTATGGGCCTTGCCCTATCGCTTGTAAGCCAGATGACCTATGAACGTCGAGTCTCAGCCCACCCCAGCCGAAAGGCATCACCCGCCAAGGGTGAGCGAAGGTCCTGCCGACGGGCCCTGCGTAGCCCGGGCGTCCCGGAACACGGCGGTCCCGGAACACGGGCACCCCGGAACACGGGCACCCCGGAACACGGCGGTCCCGGAACACGGCGGTCCCGGAACACGGCGGTCCCGGAACACGGCGGTCCCGGAACACGGGCCAGGGCACGGCCAGGGTATTGCCCGGGCGCGACCGGGCCGTCCGGCTGCCACCGTGGAGGCAGGGCCGGCTGGCGGACGTCGGCCTGGTCACTGAACCGCCGGACGGCGCAAGGGGCAGAATCTCATGAGTGCGTCACTTACCCATCAGCGAACCGGGGTGGTGCCCGGCGACCAGACTCGTACCCTGTTCGCGCAGACCATGGGCTACGTCGCGGTCACGGCCGCGCTCTTCGCCCTAGGCGCCTACCTGGGCCGCAACCTGAGCAGCGGCGTGGGTTTCATCGGGTTCATCGCCGCTTTTTGCCTGCCTGATCGGCATGCGGTTCGCGGCGCGCAAGTCCGCGTCGCTGACGATCGGGCCAGGACCTCCCCAGCAACCACTCACCGAAATTCCTGCCCCCGCTGCAGCCCACCCTGCGAACCGGCACCGAGGCCCTGACCACCGCCGCTCTGGCGTGGCTCGCGCCAGAACGGGGAACATGATCGTCAAGGGCTTAGCGGCCCTAGACCTCAGCGACCTCAGCCACAGCGACCTCAGCCGCCCCGGCCCTCGGCCACAGCGGCCTGAGCCACACAGAGATTGGACCCGCAATGCGCAATGGAAGGCGGCCGATGACCCCGCTCGCGGCCATCGTGGGAGGTCTCCTGGCTGGGGCCGTGGGGACCGTCGCCCTGGATACGGTGCAGTACGTCAGGTATCGCCGCGGAGGGGGCAAGGACAGCCCGCTCGCCTGGGAGTTCGCGCCGGTCGACAGCTGGGAGAAGGCCCCCGCCCCCGGACAGGTAGGCAAGCGCGTGATCGAGGGTTTCACGCAGCGTGAACTGCCGGACCGGTGGGCGTGGCTCGTCAGCACGATCATGCACTGGGGGTACGGATCGGCGAACGGAGCTGCCTACGGCATCCTGGCCGGGTCACTGCGCCGGCCTCGTGCCAGCTATGGCCTGCCCTTCGGCGCTGTGGTCTGGATTACCGGCTACATCGTGCTCCCGGAGGGCGGGCTCTACCAGCCGATCTGGAAGTACGACGCGAAGACCCTGGCCAGCGACCTCAGCGCGCACCTCGCCTACGGGGCGGGCACCGGAGCCGCCTTCCGGCTGCTCGCGGCGCTCCGTTGACCACCGGGCTGGTCCTGCTCGGCACGGCCGGCGCGCCCAATCCCGTGGCGGGACGCGGCGGGATCTCATCGGCGCTCACCGTCGGTGAGCGCGTCTTCGTCATCGACTGCGGCCGCGGGTCGCCGTCTGCCTTCGCCGCCGCGGGACTCGACTTCACCCGCCTGGAAGCGGTGTTCCTGACCCATCTTCATGCGGACCACGTTGGTGACCTGCCCGGCATGCTCCTTTACCCATGGGGCGTCCGCGCCGGCGAGAACGGCCCGCTCCCGCCGATCCACGTGTACGGGCCGTCGCCCCCGGAATCGCCGCCCACTGGTGACGCCACGTTCCACCGCCAGACGACGATCCACCCGGAACGGCCGTTCCCCGGGGCGTCGGACCTGGTCGACTGCATCCTGGCCGGGTATGCCTACCATCTGAACGTTATGCCCCTCGACACCCCCATGCCGGACCCGGGCGCTCTCGTCCGGGCCACCGACGTCCGCGTCCCGGCCCGGGGGCAAGGCGTCCCCCAGGTTCCGGTGACCGTCATCGACGACGGAGCTGTCCGGGTCACCGCCGTGGCCGTGACGCACGGCCACGCGGTGCCGGCGCTGGCGTACCGTTTCGACACGGCGGACGGCTCCGTCGTGTTCTCCGGTGACACCACCGTCAACGATGACCTGATCGCCCTCGCGCAGGGGGCGGACATCCTCGTTCACCAGGTCGCCGACCTTGACTATCTCAAGCGGCACGGCACGACCGGTGCGGCCCTGGAAGGGCAGGCCAGGCTGCACACCGATGTCACCGAGGTCGGGGGCGTCGCCGAACGCGCGCGGGTGAGCGAGCTGATCCTCAGCCATTACCTTCCGGCTGACCCGGATGCGATCAGCGATGCGGAATGGGCGGAGCGCGCCGGGCAGGGCTTCAGCGGGACAACCACCGCTGGCCGCGACGGCCTGCGCAGAGCGCTCCCCGGCTAGGCGGGCACCCTCGCCCGTTCCAGGTCGGGCAGCGCCGCGTGAAGCTCCCTACGGGAACTGATGCCGAGCTTGGTGAACACCTTGCGCAGGTGCCACTCCACCGTCCGTGCGCTGATGAACAGCTGGGCGCCGATCTCCGGGTTGGTATGCCCCTCACCGGCGAGCTGGGCGATCTGCCCTTCCTGGGCGGTGAGCTCGTCCACCATGCCGATCGTGCGCTTGCGCAGGGTCTGGCCGGTGGCGATCAGCTCGCGGCGGGCGCGTTCGGCGAATCCCTCGATCCCCATGGCGGTCAGCATCTCGTGAGCGCCACGGAGTTGCTCACGCGCGTCCACACGGCGCCGATTGCGCCGCAGCCATTCGCCGTAGACCAGGTGCGCGCGGGCCAGTTCGGTGCGGACGCGGGTGCGGCCGAGCCGCTCGATCGCCTCGCGGTACAGCGGCTCGGCGGCCTCACCGCTGGTGAGCAGAGCCCGGGAACGGGCCTGGATGCCCAGGGCCCAGTCAGTGCCGCTGGCGCTGGTGATCTCGGCCAGACGGTGCAGCGCGGCCGCCGCCCGCCCGGGCGCCCCGGTCCGCGCGGCTGCTTCGATCAGCTCAGCCATCGACCAGGTGGCCAGCCCGCCCTGCTGCGGGCCTTCGATGGCCTGCTCGGCGGCGGCCAGCGCCTCTTCGTACCGGCACAGGCCATTGCCGAGTATGGCGGCCGCCCAGTGCGCGGTGGTCAGCCACTGTCCTTCCCTGCGTGCCGTCATCTCGGGCGTGGCGGCCGTGATCAGCGCGGCAGCCTCGGTTTCCCGTCCCCTCCAGGCGGCGATCAGCAAAGGGCCGTAACGCGCCACGGGGTTACCCGTCTCCAGGGTGACCGCCGCCGCCTCCCGCGCCATCGAGGCGGCCGCCCCGGGCTCGCCCCCGAGCAGCCGAATCGTCGCGCCCGCCAGCAGCCCGGCCGGGAGTACGGCCAGGGCGCCGGCCGATCGGGCCAATCCGATCAGCCGGGCCGAGAGCCCATCCAGGCTCTCGTCGTCCAGGAGATCGTGGGACATCCGGCACGCGAGCGGCAGCCAGCGCAAAGCCTCCCCGGTGGGGATTTCGCTGCTGCGAAATGCGGTAAGCGCCTGCCTGAGCGTTGGCGCGCCTGCGGCGCAGCCTTCGGCGGTCACCGCAGCCAGCCCGTACAGCAGCAGATCGGGGGCACGCGCCGGCTCCGGGGTCGGCCGCGCCGCGCGTACGGCCGCGGCGACTTCCAGCAGTGCGCCGCGGCCCGCCAGGCGGTCTGCCTTCAGCGTCGCGGAGAACGCGTCGCGGCAGGCTTCCCGGGCCAGGCCCGGGTCGAGCGGCTGGAGCCGCCTGGCCGCTCTGATCAGCAGCGGCGCGGCGTCGCGGTCTTGACCGGAGTCGGCGGCCAGCCGGGCGCCGACGAGCTCCGCGCGGGCGCTGCCGAGTTTGCCGAGCGGTCCGGCCTGGGCCATGGCCAGCAGCCGCAGCGCCGCGGCGGGGGTGCCGGCCTGGTCATTGGTGTCGGCGGCGGCCAGGGCACGCTGGGCCCGGCGGGCCCGGCCGCAGGTCAGCTCGGCGGCGCGTCCGCGGAATGCGGCCGCCGCGGCCAGGCCGCCCCGGGCCTGGGCCTGGCCGACCGTGCGTGCGAGTTCGGCGGCGGCGTCCTCGTCGAGCCCTGGCGCCGCGTGCGCGCGGTGCCAGGCGCGCCGGTCGGGGTCATTAGCGGGGCTGATGGCCTCGGCCAGGGCGCGGTGGGCACGCTGGCGTTCTTGCGGAGAGGCCGCCTGATAGAGCGCGTACCGGGTCAGCGGATCCGAGAACCGGACCTGCCCGCCGGGCTCGATAAGCCCGGCCGCGGCCGCCGGTGCGGCAGCGTCTTCGCCGGCGCCGAGCTGGCCGGCGGCTCCCCACACCAGCACCGGATCCCTGGCTGGCTCGGCCGCGGCGACCAGCAGCAGCAGCCGGGTCGCCGGCGGCAGCGGCGCCAGCCGCTGCCGGATGCGGTCCAGGCTTCGGCCCGGCAGCGCCGGCCCGCCGGGCACCCCGAACCCGGCCGCCAGCTCGGCGGGCGTCAGCCCACGGGCCAGCTCCCGCAGCGCCCCCGGATTGCCCTGGGTCTCGGCCACGATCCGGTCCCGGATCTGCTGGCCCAGCAGGCCGGGGACGGCGGCCTCCAGCAGTGTCCGCGCATCACCGTCGGCCAGCCCGCCGACCCTCAGCTCCGCCAGCCCGGACAGGCCGCCGCGGCCGGTCACGTCCGGGCCGCCGGCGGGCGGGCGTACCGCGAAGACCATCGCGACCGGCGCGGCCGCCAGGTGGTTCGCCACGAACCCCAGGGCCTGCGCCGAGGGCCGGTCCAGCCACTGCGCATCGTCCACCACGCACACCAGCGGCCGGTTCCCGGCCACCTCGCACAGCAGGCTCAGCACGGCGAGGCCGGCCACGAAGCGGTCCGGAGGATTCCCGTCCCGCAGGCTGAACGCCGTGCCCAGCGCGTCGCGCTGCGGGCCAGGCAGCCGCCCGAGCCGGTCCAGGAACGGCGCGCACAGCTGATAGAGCCCGGCGAA
The DNA here is from genome assembly GCA_050014855.1 of Streptosporangiaceae bacterium. GTDB lineage: Bacteria > Actinomycetota > Actinomycetes > Streptosporangiales > Streptosporangiaceae > Bog-532. The sequence continues at coordinate 5,899 of JBEKCN010000063.1, forward strand.
CGGCAGCTCCGTCTCGGGCTCAACGCCCGCCGCACGCGCGACCTGGCAACCGGACGCGCGCTCCAGCAGGTACTCCAGCAGCGCGGTCTTGCCGGTTCCCGCCTCCCCGCGTACCACCAGGACCTCGCTCCGGCCCGCCCGCACACCCGCCATCAGCCGATCCAGCACCTCGCGCTCATGGTGCCGGCCATACAGCCTTCGCTCGGGCGCCGCACCGGACGGTGCCGGGGGCGGCATGGTGGCTGCGAGCCCGGTCAGGTGCGGCCTTCTCCTGGTGTCCGGGGGCCGAACGCGGTCCCTGGCCAGGTACCCATCCGTGCGGTGGGTGGCGTGCATGCTCCTCAGATCCTTCCGCCTTCTCGCTGTTCGGTGACCGTACCGGTGGCCGCGTAGCTTCCGGCCCACCAGCGGGTGACGAGCGCCGCGTACTCGTCTGCCGCGTCTTCCCAGGTGAAATGGCCGGCGTCGATAAGATCGAGCGTGCTGTGCGGCAGCCGGTCGTGCAGGAACTGCGCGTTGGCCGGCGGCACCGCGGTGTCCCGCGTCCCGGCGATGATCTGCACGGGCGTGCGGATCTGCGGCAGCAGGTCACGCAGGGCGGGCAGTTCGGCGGGGTAGCTGCGCACGTAGCGCATCGATTCGACGAACCGGTCGCCCTCATAACAAGAGAGGTAGTCCTCGCGGACCGCGTCGGGCAGCGCATAGCGTTTGATGCCCTGCAGCGCCCCGGCCACGATCGCCCGCGGGTCGCCGTGGCGGAACTGGCCCAGGTCCGGTGCTTCGACCCAGTCCCTCAGCACCCCGCCCAGCTGCAGCGGGACGGCCGCGCCTCCGCTGCCGACGACCAGGCTGCGCAGCCGCCCCGGATACCGGGCCGCGGCACACAGCGCGGCCGCGGTGCCGATGTCGGGACCGACGACATGCGGCTGCTCGAGCCCGAATGCGTCGGCCGCGCGGATGATGAACTCGCCCATCGCCCGCGGCGACATCAGCGCGTTACGGCGCTGGGAATGACCAAATCCCGGCAGGTCGATCGCCACCAGCTGGGTGTGCTCGGCGAGCAGCGACCAGGTCGGCTCGAAGGCCAGCAGGCTCTCCGGCCACGGGCTGAGCAGCAGGGCCTGGTCGCTGCGGTCCTCGCTTCGGGCGAACCGGATCGTCAGCCCGTCGATGACCCGGAACTGCATCTCGAAGGATGTGTTGAGCCACGTGTTCACAGTGCCGGCCTCCTTCGTTGTGAGTCGGTGCGTGCGGCCATGCCGTCCCTGTGATTGTCAGCTCGGGATGGCTGCGCTCGTATCCGCCAGCGCACAGCCAAACTGGCCAGTGCCGACTGGCGCGCCGCCCGTCGCCGGCCTGCCTGCCGTCGGCGCCGTCTTCGGCACTGCCTCCTGTCCCCTTCCGGGGCTTACGCTTGAGCAGTGGCACCAGGTCACGAGCCCGCGCCGGCCGGGCCCATGCCAGCCGGGCCGATACGAGCCGGGCCCATATCAGCCGGGCCCATATCAGCCGGGCCCGCGCCAGCCGGGCCCGCGCCGGCGTGGCTGTGCCAGCTGGCGGCCGCCGCCCAGACGATGGAGATCTCCCCGCTCCTCGCGCCGCCCGCCGCGGGCGGCCGGCCGTCGGCCGTCCTCGTCTTGTTCGGCGACGGCCCCAGTGGCCCTGACCTGCTGCTCATTCAGCGCGGCCCGGGCCTGCGCCTGCATGCGGGCCAGCCGGCCTTCCCCGGCGGGGCCATCGACGCCGGGGACGAGGGGCCGGTCGCGACGGCGCTGCGGGAGGCCGCCGAGGAAGTCGGTGTGGACCCGGCCGGCGTCGATGTGATCGGTACCCTGCCCGAAGCGTTCATCCCGCCGACCGGGTTCCGGGTCATTCCGGTACTCGCGTGGTGGCGGCAGCCGTGCGCGGTCGCGCCCGTTGACACGGGCGAGGTGGCCGCGGTCGAGCGGGTGAGCCTCACCGAGCTCGCCGATCCGGCCGTCCGGCTGATGGTGCACGGGCCGCGTGGCTTCATCTTGCCCGCGTTCCGGGTCCGGGGGATGCTGATCTGGGGGTTCACCGCCGCGCTGGTGGACCGCCTGCTCGCATTCGGCGGGTGGGAGCGGCCGTGGGATGCCGCCAAGGTCGTGGACTTGTGATCGGCTGCCCTGAGTGCGGGGCGCCCAGCGCTGACGAGGAGAGGCCCGATGACCGGCCCGGCACCATTCAAAGGCGCAGCATTCAAAGGCAAGGTGGCCCTGGTCACCGGCAGCTCTCGTGGCGTCGGCTTCCGCATCGCCGAACGGCTCGCCGAGGCCGGTGCCGTGGTCTTCATCAATGGCCGCTCCGCCGAGCGTGGTGAGCAGGCCGCCGCCGAGCTGCGCCAGGCCAGCCCCGATGTGCGGTTCGTCGCCGGCGACTGCGCCTCCTATCCGGATGTGGCGGCCGTGGTCGATACCGCCCGGTCGATGGCAGGGCGGCTCGACATCCTGATCAGCGCCGGTGCGGAGGGAGACGGGCCGGCGCCATTCGCCGAGATGACCCCCGAGCAGATTGAGAGCACGATCCGCACTCGCCTGCTGCCCCGCATCTTCCCGGTGCATGCCGCGCTGCCCGCCTTGCGCGAGAACGGCGGATCGGTCGTCCTGCTCACGACCGACGCCGCCCGCCAGCCCACCCCGGGTGAATCCGTGCTGGGCGCGGTCGGCGCCAGCGTCATGATGATGACCAAGGTCCTGGCCAAGGAATTCAGCCGCTTCAAGGTCCGGGTCAATAGCGTCGCCCTCACGCTCACCTCAGACACTCCGACGTGGGACCGGTTCTTCACGGGTGCCAGTCTGGAGCGGGACATGCTGGCCAAGGCCGTCGCGCGCTTCCCGATGGGCCGCCCTCCGTCCGCGGACGAGGTGGCGGAGGTGGCCGTTTTCCTCGCTTCCGACGCCGCTGCGCAGGTGACCGGTCAGACGATCAGCGTGAACGGCGGATTGTCCTTCGGGGGCTGGTAACCAGACGTCGCCCGGGGCGAGGCGCGCAGGGAGGGTGCCCTGCGGACCATCTCTCGCTGTCCGCAGGCCGCGCATTCGTGCCCTAGATGGTGAAGCCGATGGCACGCAACTGCTCACGCCCGCCGTCGGTGATGTCGGCCGGCCGCCAGGCGGGTATCCATTGCCAGTCGATGCGGAAGTTCTCGATGCCGCCGAGCGGGGCGAGCCCGGCGCGGATCTGGTTCTCCATGACGCCGGTCAGGGGGCACGCTGCGGAGGTGAGGGTCATGGTGATGGCGGCGGTGCGCCCCTCGACGGCGACAGCGCGGACGAATCCCAGATCGACGATGTTCACGCCCAGATCGGGGTCGATGACGTCGGACAGCGCCCCGCAGACCGCGGCCACCCGCTCGTCGGCCGATTCCG
>JBEKCN010000064.1:0-9258 GCA_050014855.1 Streptosporangiaceae bacterium
CACGGATGACCCTTATCGTGGTCGCGCCGGGCACAAGCGATGGTAAGACACGGTTCGGTATCCTGATTGCGCACCCCAACCGCGCGCTCCCAGCCATCTGAATGGACGGGAAATAGCGAGGGGAAGGCGCTTATTGACGGCCGGCAGAGGCAAGCCGGGAAAATAGCGCGCCCAGAATCCCGGCCAGGAAGACCGGGGCCGTGGCCTACGTTACCTTCCGTAGCGATCGAAATACTCGCAGGTGAAGTGGGCTGCGTCACTCTCACTGCCGAAGAGCGGACCACAAAGTGAGGAGCCACCTTGTCTTCTTCCTCACATACTTCATACGGCACGGCTATCGCAGCCATCTACTCCTGCTGTCTAGGTCGCCTCGGCTATGGCCATCATCGCCCTGGCCATGGGGCAGTTGGGCATGAATGACGGAATGCGACCTCGGTTAGGACGGCATTCTACACATTTACTGTTGGCGGCCACGCCGGTGCCCAAGTCGTAGCAAAATCGTGACTGAATTACCCTCCGGCTGTCACGTGGGTAACACGGAAGTCAAACAAACCGCTGCGGTGCCGGCCGCCGGGCGGGGACGTGACAGGAAGCGACCGCGGGACGGGGCTCAGTCCGGGGACGGGCGCTCAGTCCGGGGACGGGCCGTCAGTCCGGGGACGGGCGGTCAGTTGATGCCACGGCGGCGCAGGATCTCTTCCACCTCGCGCATGTCGTCGTCGGCCGGCCCGCTCTTCGCCGCCCGCGCGGGGGCGGGCTCGAGCGACTTGCGCGCCCGGCGGGCTCCGGCGGCCTTCTGCTGGCCGGGCTGGCCCGCGGTACCGGGCTCGGCACCGGCGACCGGCGGGGTGGCGTCCGCCTCGGCCGCGGTCCGGCGCCGGCGCGCGCGCTTGGCGGGCCCGGACACCACGAACAGCACGGCCGCCAGCGCGGCCACGGCGACGCCCGACCAGACCTTCGGCGAGAGCACGAACGAGGCGGCGAAGTCGCCGATGGCCGTGCCGATCTTCCAGAACATCTCGATGGAGCCGGTGAGGTAGATGGCCAGCGGCAGCAGCGACCAGGCCACCCCGCGCAGCCCGGACCCCAGCCCTCGCCTGCGGTACGCGAACCAGCTCGCGACCAGGCCGAGCCCGGTCAGCCCGGCGCAGAGCGGGAGCCAGGCGATCGCGTTGTATGTCGACATCTGCCCACCTCGACGGCGCTAGCTGAAGCAGGGGTCGTTCCCTGGTCCCATCGTGGCACAGCCACGGGACCGGATAAACCGCTCAGACTGCCGGGCCGGTCCCAGCGGTCCCAGGCGGCACGCAGCCAGCTCAGGCTGATGTCGCGCAGCGAGGGCACGACCAGGCGGCCAGGCTGGGGCTCGATGGCTCGCAGGGTGGGCACCGCGACCACGAAGCAGCCCGCCGCCTCCGCCGCGGCGATACCGGCGACCGAGTCCTCCAGCACCAGGCACCGGGCCGGGTGCACGCCCAGCCGGCGCGCCGCGAGCAGGTACGGCTCGGGGTCGGGTTTGCCGCGGCGGACGTCGTTCCCGCACACCAGCACAGGAAACTCCAGGCCGGTCCGGGCCAGTACGGCGTCCACGAACCCGTGCTGCGAGGACGTCACCAGCGCGTAGCCCAGGCCCGAGGCCGCCACCTCGGCCGCCAGCGCGGCCGCCCCCGGCATCACGGTCACGCCCTGCTCGCGCACCCGGTCGACGATCCCGCCGATCACCCAATCCCTCACCTGGGCCGGGTCGGCCGGCCCGGCGGCCCGCTCCAGGAAGTAGCGCACCGAGTTGTCCAGCGAGCTGCCGAGCAGCTCCTTCTGGTCGGCTTCGGTCCAGGTCCCGCCGAGCCTGGCCATCACTTCGGTCTCGACCTGGAACCAGAGCGGCTCGGAGTTGATCAGCAGGCCGTCCATGTCGAACAGCACCGCCTGCAGCCCGGCACCATCCGGCGCGGGAACGGCGGGTGTGGCGGATGCGGCGGGCAGGCCGGTGAGGTGGGCGTCCGTCACGTGGAAAGGCATTTCGGTATCGCATCAGCCGGTGTTGCATCACTTTGGGGAGCGTTCATCATCGTTCAGTTTACGGACCGGACGCTCCGGTAGCACTCACGGACAACATAGGCGGCGGGTTGCGGAGGATGATGCCCGCAGCTCTGGCGACAACGTAGGCTGGACTCACGACCGCGCTCGGTGACCGCGCGCGTCACGTTCAGGGAGGAGGGCGGAGAAATCGAGTTCGATCGTCTCGGCAAGCTCACCTCACCCGTCGCGATCGCGGCCTTCGAGGGCTGGAACGACGCCGGGGAGGCCGCGAGCGGCGTAATCAGTCATCTGGGTATCGCCTGGCAGGCACAGCCGATCGCCGCCGTCGAACCCGAGGACTTCTACGACTTCCAGGTGACGCGGCCGGTCGTCGAGATCACGGAAGGCCGGATCGAGCGGCTCGTCTGGCCGACTACGCGGCTGTCCGTGGCGCGCGCGGTGGCCTGGCCCGACCCGGCCGGAGTCTCCGAAGTCTCCGGATCCTCCGGCCCAGAGTCTGCGGAGTCTGCGGAGTCTCTGCCCCGCGACGCGGACCCCGACGGCGGAAACTCCGGGGACGCCGGGGACGATGACGCCGCGCCCGCCGGCACGGGGCTGGACCGGGACATCATCCTGGTGCACGGGATCGAGCCCAACATGCGCTGGCGCTCGTTCACCGACGAGCTGGTCCAGGGCCTGACCGAGCTCGGGGTCGAGAGCGTCATCCTGCTCGGCGCCCTGCTGGCCGACGCCCCCCACACCCGGCCGGTGCCGGTATCGGTGGGCGCCGCGGACCCGAAGCTGTCGGCCACCGTGACCGCGCCGTTCTCCGACTACAAGGGGCCGACCGGGATCCTCGGCGTCGTGCAGTACGCGCTGGCCGGGGCGGGAATCCCGGCCGTGTCGCTGTGGGCGTCGGTGCCGCACTACGTGGCCCAGCCGCCGAACCCGAAGGCCACGCTGGCCCTGCTGCGCGGCGTCGAGGACATCCTGGACGCGCCGCTGCCGCTGGCCGACCTGGCCGAGGAGGCCCGGGCCTGGGAACGGGGCGTCGACGAGCTCGCGCAGCAGGACTCCGAGGTGGCCGACTACGTGCGCACGCTGGAAGAGGCCAAGGACGCCACCGATCTGCCGCAGGCCAGCGGGGACGCGATCGCCCGCGAGTTCGAGCGCTACCTGAGGCGCCGCGGGCGCCGGGGCGAGCCGGGCGGAATCTAGCCTCGGGGACGGCCCGGGCTCCGCGCCGGAGCCTCGGGCAGGCCCGGGCTCCGCGCCGCTGGAACCTCGGGCCTGCCCAGATTAATGCAGACGGACCCGCGGGTCGAGGACCGCGTACAGCGCGTCGACGATGATGTTCGCGACCACAACGGCGGCCGCGGCCACGATGACCACGCCGATCACCACCGGCAGGTCCTGCTCCTGGATCGCCTGCACCGCCGTGAAGCCGAGACCCGGCATGCCGAATACGTACTCGGTGATGATCGCGCCGCCGAGCAGCACACCCACATCGATGCCAAATTGCGTGACGATCGGCGTCAGCGCGGCCCGCAGCTCGTGCCGGAAGATCACCCGCCGCTCCGGCATGCCCTTGGCCCGGGCCGTCCTGATGTAATCCTCGCCCATGACGTCGAGCATCGACCCCCGGGTCAGCCGGGTATAAATGGCCGCCTGGACGAGCGAGAGCGTGAGCCAGGGCAGAACCAGCCCGCGGAACCACAGCCCTGGGTTGGTGGTGAAGGACGTGTAACCCGACCCCGGGAACAGGTGGATGCCGTGAATGGTGAACTCGTAGTAGAACACCAGCAGCAGCAGCAGGCCGAGGACGAAGGTCGGCATCGAGTAGAAGAACAGCGCCAGGACGGTGAAGGTGCGGTCCATCAGCGACCGGGCCCGGACCGCGGACAGCACGCCGCTCAGCACGCCCATGAGGACCCACAGGATGGACGCCCCGATCACGAGCGACAGCGTGATGGGGAACGCCGCCACGATGATCGAGTTCACCGATTCGCTGTGGTAGAAGGAGTAGCCCAGATTGCCGTGCAGCAGCAGCCACAGGAAATGGCCGTACTGGACGTAAAGCGGCCGGTCCAGCAGCAGTCGGTGCGACACCTCCGCGACCACCTGCGGCGTCGCGGACTTGCCCGCCAGGGCCCGGGCCACCGAGCTGGGCCCGGGGCCGACAAAGAAGATGAGGAAGACGCTGACGGTCACCAGCCACATGACCAGGATGCCCTGGAGGATCCGGCGGATAAGAAATCGGACCATGGGAAGCTCCTAGACGAATAGCCGGTCGCCGCGCGGATCGAACGCGTCACGGACGCCGTCCCCGAGGATGTTGAAGGAGAGCGTCGTCACCAGCAACGCGATACTCGGGAACACCAGGAACCACCACGCACCGTACTGGTAGACGTTCTGCGCATCGTTGATCATCTGGCCCCAGTCGGGAGTCGGCGGCGGTATGCCGACGCCGAGGTAGGACAGCGACGCCTCGGTCACGATTGCCAGCGGGATCAGCAGCGTCGCGTAGACGATGATCGGCGCCATCACGTTCGGCAGGATGTCGACGAACATGATCCGCCAGGGGTTGGCCCCCAGGGCCCTCGCCGCCTCGATGTACTCCTTCTCTTTGATGGACAGGACCTGGCCGCGGACGATACGGCCGACCGACGCCCAGCCGAAGAAGCCGATGACGATGATGACGACCGCCAGGCTAGGCCCAATGATCACCACCAGGGAGATGGCGAACAGCAGGAACGGGATGGCCAGCAGCCAGTCGATGAACCGGGCGATCAGCGTGTCGGTCAGGCCGCCGAAGTAACCGGATATCAGGCCGGCGACCGCACCGATGATGATCGTGAGAGCAGTGGCCGCGACCCCGACGATCAGCGAAATCCGGGCTCCGTAGGCGATCCGGACGAAGACGTCGCGACCCAGGTTGTCGGTCCCGAGCAGGAACGTCGAGTTCGGCCCCTTCGGCTGGCCGATGGCCGTCAGCCCGGTCGCCGCGAACTGCTGGTCCGGGCCGTGGCCGGTGAGGGCGGCGATCACCGGCGCGAAGATCGCCATCAGGACGATCAGTATGATCACGCCCAGCGAGATCATCGCGGCCCGGTCGCGCACCAGGCGCTCCAGGCCCAGCCGCCACGGGCTCCGGCCCTCGATCTTCTTGGCCGCCGTGCCCTCGATGACCGCGGGGGACGGCGGTTCGGTCGGCGGCGGGGCGGCGGAGGCGAGGCTCTGGCTCATGACTCCTCCTTCGAGCCCAGGGCGGTCAGGCTAGTGTCGTCGCCGGCCAGGATCCCGGTTTCGACGATGCGCGCCTCGGCGCTGATGGTGGGCCGGGCCAGCGAAAGGTCCTCGCCATCGGCCACCGGGAAGTGACATTTCGTCCGGTGGTCCGGGTCGTCGCCGAGGCGGGGCTCCAGGACCGGTTCCTGCTCGACGCAGGTGGGGGCGGCCTTGGGGCAGCGCGGGTGGAACCGGCAGCCGGACGGCGGCGCCACCGGCGACGGCACGTCCCCGACGAGGATGATCCGCTCCTGCTGGCCGGCATGGTCCGGATTCGGCACCGGCACCGCCGACAGCAGTGCGTCCGTGTAGGGATGGCGGGGGTGATCCCACAGCCGGCTGGTCGGCGCGATCTCGGAGATCTGGCCCAGATACATGACCGCCACGGAGTCGCTGACGTGGCGGACCACCGACAGGTCATGCGCGATGAAGAGGTAGGTGAGGCCGAACTCCTTCTGCAGGTCGGCCAGCAGGTTGATGATCTGCGCCTGGATGGACACGTCGAGCGCCGACACCGGCTCGTCGCAGATGACCAGCTTGGGCCGGAACGCGAGCGCACGGGCCACGCCGATGCGCTGGCGCTGACCGCCGGAGAACTCGGCCGGGAACCGGTTGAAGTGCTCCGGGTTCAGCCCGACGAGTTCCATGACCTCCTGGACCTTTTTCTTGCGCTCCTGCCCGCTGGCGATCTTGTGGATCGCGAAGGGGTCGCCGATGATCGACCCGACCCGCCGCCGCGGGTTGAGGGACCCGTACGGGTCCTGGAAAATCATTTGCATGTCCCGGCGGTACGGGCGCATGCTGCGACGGGACAGCGTGCTGATGTCGTGGCCGTCGAACGTGATTTTCCCGGAGGTGAGGTCGTACAGCCGCATGATGCAGCGGGCCAGCGTGGACTTGCCGCAGCCGGTCTCGCCGACCAGGCCCAGGGTCTGCCCCCGGCGGACCTCGAGACTGACTCCCTCCACGGCGTGCACGAAGTCGCGCTGCCGCCGGAAAAGCTGGCTGGAGCTCACCGGAAAGTACTTGACGACATTTTCCACGCGCAGCAGAATGTCGTCCCCCGGCGCGCTGACCACAGGTTCGTTGCTCATGCCTGGCTCCCTGCCGTTTCGGCCGGCGCCGCGAGGACCTCGGCCGGCGCGGTCCCCTGTTCGGCCGAGCTGGGCAGCGCATGGCCGATGACTTCCTTGCGCAGCGCGTTCCGGGCGCCCATGTCATGCGGCAGCCAGCAGGCGGACAGGTGGGCGGGGTCACCACTCACGGGGTCGAGGTCCGGCACCTCGGTGCGGCAGCGGTCCATCACGTACGGGCAGCGGGGATGGAACGGGCAGCCGGACGGCAGGTTGATGAGGCTGGGCGGCTGCCCGGGGATGGGCCGCAGCCGCTCCCGGTCCCCGCCGTAGGCCGGCAGCGACTCCAGCAGGCCCTCGGTGTACGGGTGGTGGTTGGCGAGGAAGATCGTCCGTCGGTCCGCGCGCTCCATGACGGCGCCGGCGTACATCACGATGACCTCATCGGCCAGCTCAGCGATGACTCCGAGGTCGTGGGTGATCATGATAATCGCGGTGCCGAATTCGTCCTGCAGGGTCTTCATGACCTGCAGGACCTGGGCTTGCACGGTGACGTCGAGCGCCGTGGTGGGCTCGTCCGCGATGAGCAGCTTGGGATTCAGCGCCATCGCCATCGCGATCATCGCGCGCTGCCGCATACCGCCGGAGAACTGGTGCGGGAAGTCATCCACCCGCCGCTCCGGCTGCGGGATGCCCACCAGCCGGAGCAAATCCACGGCCCGGGCCCGGGCCTGGGCCTTCGACGTGGCGTGGTCGTGCAGCCGGATCATCTCCGCGATCTGCCAGCCGACCTTGTAGTACGGATGCAGGCTGGACAGCGGGTCCTGGAAGATCATCCCGACCTTCGCGCCGCGGATCTGCTGAAGATCCTGGCTGGACATGGTCAGCAGGTCTTGGCCCTCGAACAGGGCGGTACCGCTGACCCGGGCCCCACGCGTGAGCCCCATGATCGTCTGGGTCGACACGCTCTTGCCCGAGCCCGATTCGCCGACGATACCGAGGGTCTGCCCGGCATCGACATCGAACGACATACCCCGGACGGCCTGCACGATGCCGTCGCGCGTATGGAAGGAGACAAAGAGGTCACTGACCTCAAGGAGCGCCACGCGCCCTCCCTATCCTTTCACGGCTGAAAAAAACATTGTCTGCAGTCAATATCTTCCAGCCGAATATAAACCAGCCCGTCCTCCCGGAATTGCCCGGCACCTTCCTGTTCGCACCTATGCAGGTGGGCAGCCCGCGCGTGCGCGGGCTGCCCACCTGGCCTGGCTGGCCGGCTAGCTGCCGGGCGAGCTCAGCCAGACGTTAGTCGGGTCGAACTGCTGGATGGCCGGCACGTACACGGCGTTGTGCACGTAGCTGGCGTGATACAGCGGCTGCAGCGGCTGGGTGATCGGGTAGAACGGCGCATCCTGCATGACCTTCTGGTCGGCCTGGGCCCAGACCGTCGCGGCCGCGCTGGCACTGGCGGAGGTAGCGGCCTGGCCGATCAGCGCCGTGACCGACGGGTTGTTGTAGAACCCGAAGTTGCTGCCGACCGGCGGGTAGGCAGCCGGCCCGCTGTACAGCGGGCCGAAGAAGGACAGCGCGGCGTCGCCGTACCAGTCCGGACCCCAGCCCGAGACGGCCAGGTCCCACACGCCCCGCTTGGCGACGCTCGGCACCTCCAGGTACTTGGTGTAGAAGTCCGCGCTCGGCACGCCGAGCAGCTTCGCCTTGACACCGATCTTGGCCAGGTCGGACTGCGCCGCCTGCGCGACGGCGCTGGAGACCGACGACGAGGGCCGGTAGAGCAACGTCACCGACAGGCCGCTGGCGTAGCCGGCCGACGAAAGCAGCGACTGGGCCTTGCTCGGGTTGTACGGGTACGGGTTGTACCCGGAGGGCACGTCCTGGGCGCCGTTGATGCCATCGGGCAGCACGTGCGTCAGCGGCGGGTTGACCGTCGGGTTGATGACCTGCGTCAGGTGCGCACGGTTGAGCCCGTAGCTCAGCGCCTGCCGTACCTGCACCTTGGCCAGTGCGCCGCCGTTGTTGGGCGACACCGTGTTGAAAATGATCTGCGGGTTCGACGAGTACTGCGGGCCCATGTTGAAGTTGTGGTTCACGCCCTGATTCATCTGAGACTCGAGCCCCGGTACCGACGCGAGCGGCGGGAACGAGTCGAATTCCATGCTCGCGGCGGCCGTGTTGGTCTGCAGCTCCTGCTGATTGGTCTGCTGGTTGCCCGTCTCGGTGACCACGATCTTGTCGACGTAGGCCTTGCGGATCGGGTCTGTACTCGCCTTCCACACGGGGTTGCGCACGAAGGTGATGCTGCGGGCCGGGGTGTAGCTCTGCACGGTGTACGGGCCGTCGGCGATCGGGTGCTGCTGAGAGGCCGCACTGGCCGGCAGGTAGTTAAGGGTCTCGACCGGCGCCGGGTTGAACGCGGGCAGCGTCAGCATGTCCGGGAAGTAGGACGCCGGGTGGACCAGCGTGAAGGTGATGGTCTGCCCAGAGGCCTTGATACCCGAGATCTGGTGCGAGTTAATGTAGGACTGGATCGCGGACGTGGTGTGGGCGACATTGGCGAAACCACTGCAGAACTGCGCGTAGCCGGAGATCAGCGACTCGAAGTCGGGCAGGCCGCCAAACGGCTGCACCGGGTTGCACGATCGCTCTATGCCGCGCAGCGCGTCCGCCGCGGTCACCTGGCGGGCCGGCGACGTGTCCCACATCGCACCGTTGCGGATGGTGATCGTGTAGGTCTTGCCGCCGTTGCTGATCACCGGCGGGGCCGTGGCCAGGTCCGGCGCCGGTGACGTGGTCTGGCCGGAGGTGGCCGGGTAGGCATACAGGCCGCGGATCCATGGCCGCTGGCCCAGGTATCCGATCG
>JBEKCN010000065.1:0-9247 GCA_050014855.1 Streptosporangiaceae bacterium
GGCGGCCAAGGCGGGCATCCTGGAGATCGCCGACGTCTTCGCGGTCAACAAGGCGGACCGGCCGCAGGTCCAGGAGACGATCCGGGACCTGCGGAACATGATCGCCCTGGCTGCGCGGGGCCCCGACGACTGGAAGCCGCCCATCGTCACGACGGTTGCCATCACCGGTGACGGTATCGGGGAGCTGGTCGGCCAGCTGGACGCTCACCGGGCGTGGCTGGAACGTTCCGGCGAGGGAGACCGCCGGCGGGCCGCTCGGGCCCGCGAGGAGGTGGCGGCGCTCGCCCTCGGCGCACTGCGCCGGAAGATGGCCCGGCTGCCCGGCGACAGTGCCCTGGGCGCGCTGGCCGGGCGGGTCGCGGAGGGCCAGATCGACCCCTACTCGGCGGCGGACGAGCTCCTCGGCGCCCTGACCGACAGCGCTTGACGGTGGACCCCACGGGCTCGCCGTCGCCTGGCTACCTGCTGCACCGCGGCGACGCCCTGGACGCTTACGCCGGCTGGCCCGCGCCCACCGCGATCATCAGTGACGGCGCCTATGGCGTGCGCGGCTTTCACGGCGACACGATCGGCGCCGAAGGGCTGCCCGGCTGGTACCGCCCGCACGTCGAGGCATGGAGCCAGTACGCGGCCCCGGCCACCACGCTGTGGTTCTGGAACACCGAGCTCGGCTGGGCGACCGTGCATCCCCTGCTGGCCGCCAGCGGCTGGGATTATGTGCAGCTCATCACCTGGGACAAGGGGACCGCCCACATCGCGGGCAACGTCAATGGCCGGACGATCCGGCGCTTCCCCCTGGTTACCGAGGTCTGCGCCTTCTACCAGCGCCGCCTTGAGCTCTCCGGCGCCGAAGGCCCACTGCCCGTCCAGCAGTGGCTGCGCCGCGAATGGCAGCGGTCGGGCCTGGCGCTGGCCCGGGCCAACGAGGCCTGCGGGGTGCGGAACGCGGCTACCCGCAAGTATCTGACCGCCGACTGGCTCTGGTATTGGCCGCCTGGCGAGATGGTGGAGCGGCTCGCTGCCTACGCCAACGCTCACGGCGCCCGCTGCGGCTGGCCTTACTTCTCTCTGGACGCGCGCGCGCCGGTGACGGCCAAGGAGTGGGACGCGCTGCGCTACACCTGGCGGCACGCTCACGGCCTGACCAACGTGTGGCCGCTCGCGCCGCTGCACGGCGTCGAACGGGTCAAGGGGACCATGCGCCGGGCCGCGCCCCGCGTGTACAACCCGAGCAGCCTGTCCGCGGCGCACCTGAACCAGAAGCCGCTGGCCTTCATGCGCCGCATCCTGGCCGCGGCTACGGGCGAAGGCGACGTGGTATGGGAGCCGTTCGGTGGCCTGGCGTCCGCGTCGGTCGCGGCCATCGGGGCCGGCCGGTTCCCCTGTGTCGCCGAAGCCGGCCACGACTTCGCCGAGATCGCCGCTCAGCGCCTGGACGACGCCGTGGCCGGCCGCGACCCGGAGTCTCCCGAATCTCCCGGCGCGGGCTAGCGCGAGCCTCCTGCAGGCTCCGGTGCCTAAGCCGGGCTGGCGGTGGGCAGCCCGGCTTCCTGCCCCGCGGCCAGCAGCCACTTGTCGTAGGAGACCAGGGCGGTGAGGTCGTGCCTGATGGTGAGCGCGGACGCGAGGTGGATCGCGTCCAGGGCGCGCAACGTCGCGGGGCGGGCGCCGGCGGCCCGGGTGAGGACGCTGGCCGTTATCCGGATGTCCCGGACCCGGCGGACTACGGCATAAGCCTGAGGCAGCGAGCCCGGGTCGGCGCGCCAGACGGCCCGGGGCACCTCCACCCGGACGATCGGGCTGGACACCCGGACCAGGTTGGCGCTGTGACCGAGCCATTCGATAAGCGCGGCCGACTCGGGCTCGGTGACGGCCAGCTTCACCAGGGCCGAGGAGTCCAGGTAGATCAATACCGTTCTTCCTCTCGCATCCGCAGCAGGATCTCCGATGCGGTTGGCTGTCCGGGTGGTACCGGCGGCCCCGGTTCGATGTCCAGAAGATCATCGGGGTCCTCGGCAGGCTCCAGAACGCCGGCGGCCATCAGGCGCTCCAGCGGGCTGCTCGGCTCCCTGACCGGCACCAGCTGGGCGACCAGACGGCCCCGGTTCGTGATGTCCACGGTGTATCCCCTCTCCGCCAGGTCGATATACACGCTGGCATGCTGCCGCAGCTCGCGGACGCCGATGCGCCGGGCCGGCGCAGCACCGGTGCCGGCGGACTGTGGCCGCGAAGCGGACGTATTGCGCATAACGCAAATGTAGCACAGTAGGTGCTACGTTGAACAATTAGTGGCCGCAGCCGAAAAGACCTGGCGCTGCTGGCTAAGACGCTGCGCGCATACGGCAGGATGGAAACATGCAGCCGCGGGATTTTTCGATTTACGGTGCCGTCGACCTCGGTGCCCGGCAGGCCGCCGCTCAGCGCCAGCAGCAGGCCGCCGAGGCCGGGCCGGCAGGCGGTGCAGGGGCCGCCGTCATCGACGTCACGGAAGAGGCCTTTAACAGCCTGGTGGTGGAGCGATCGCGCACCACGCCCGTCATCATCGACCTGTGGGCGGACTGGTGCGACCCTTGTAAGCAGCTCAGCCCCGTCCTGGAGAAGCTGGCCGGTGAAGCCGGCGGCCAGTGGATCCTGGCCAAGATCGACGTAGACGCCAACCCGCGCCTCAGCCAGGCGCTCCAGGTGCAGAGCATTCCCATGGTCGTGGCGGTCATCGGTGGCCAGCTCGTCGACGGCTTTCTCGGCGCCCTGCCCGAGGCCCAGGTCCGTCAGTGGATCAGCCAGGTCCTAGGCGCGGCCGAACAGCTCGGCGTCAGCTCTGGGGCGGGCGGCCCCGGCACGGATGCCGACGGCCAGCAGGCCGCGGGCGTCCCTGCGGGCCCCGGCGTCCCTGCGGGCCCCGGCGTCCCTGCGGGCCCCGGCGTCCCTGCGGGTGCGGGCGGGCCCGGAGGCCCGCGGCGCCCGGGCGGGCCGGGCGGCCCCGGTGGCCCCATGGGCCCCGACGCAAACCCGGCCTACGCCGACGCCCAGCGGGCGATGGAGCGCGGCGACATGGACGCCGCGGCCGACGCCTTCCGCAAGATCCTGGCCAGCTCACCCGCCGACCCGGTGGCCAAGGTCGGTCTGGCCCGCGTCGAGCTGTTCCAGCGTCTGGACTCCTACGACGAGAAGGCTGTCCGGCGTGCTGCCGCCGAGCACCCGGACGACGTGGAGGCCCAGGCCCGGGTGGCCGACATGGATGTGGCCGCGGGCAAGATCGAGGACGCCTTCGACCGGCTGCTCGGGGTGGTCCGGCGGACGTCCGGTGAGCAGCGGGACCAGGCCCGGGCGAGCCTCGTCGGCCTGTTCGAGATCTTCCCGCCGCGCGATCCGCGGGTCAGTAAGGCCCGGGCCACCCTGTCCAGCCTCTTGTTCTGACCCGCACTGCGGCCGCTGACCCGCACTGCGGCCCGGCGGGAATTAGCGCGAGCGTGGCTCACGAAGGTCAACCTCCGTGAGCTGCTCGAGCGCCGGCAGCGCCCGGGCCAGCGCCTCGATCTGCTCCGGCTGGAGCAGGGCCAGGATGTCGGCCAGCATGGCCGTGCTCTCGTGCCGGATTCGCTCCAGCACCTCGTGCCCGCGCGGCGTGATGGCCAGCGTGCTGGCCCGGGCGTCCCCCGGTACCGCGCAGCGCTTGACGTACCCGCACTCTTCGAGCGCGGTCACGATCCGGGTCAAGGTGGAGGGCGCGATACCTTCGGCGGCGGCGACATCGCCGAGCCGCAGCGGGCCAGCCTGCTCGACGGTAGCCAGCGCCGACAGCTGGGTGGGGGTCAGCCCGGCGAGCTCATGGTGCCGGAGCCGCCGGGACAGCCGGGCGACGGCGACCCGCAGCCGGGTCGCATCGATCTGCGCGGAACCGCCGCTCACCGGGCTTCCTTCCCCGCCCTCGGCCGGGGCTGAGACTGTGACCTTGTCCGGTCCGGCCAGAAGGTGACCGGCGTGTGCTGGCGGTGGCTGCTTCATCGTCGCGCTCACCGCAGTTTCCCGCGCCATTCTTGCAGGGTACGCGCTGGCGCTGAGCGGATGGCGCCGGTTCCGGGCCGCCATCGGTGCCCGGCCACCGTCGTACGCTTGATGACAGGCGTTGCGATCAGCCACGCAGCGTGCGAAGGCGCAGCTAGGGTCTGTTCAGGCAGAAGCAGAATCAGCCTCGGCAGAAGCAGCGAGCGGATGCGGGTCATGCGGCCCGCGCGCCGGCCAGCGGCGGTAGTTGCCCAGCCGGGCCAGGGAGGGCGGAGCATAATGGCCATGGCGCCGAGCGTCTCGTATTCCATGACGGTGCGGCTGGAAGTCGGCTCCCGCGGACGCGCCGTCAGCGACATTACCCGGGCCGTGGAGCACGCCGGGGGCATCGTGACCGCGCTCGACGTCAACGCCGCGGGCCACGAGCGCCTGCGCGTCGATGTAACCTGCGCCGCCCGCGACACCGCGCACGCCGAGGCGATCGTCGCCGCACTGTCGTCGCTGTCCGACGTGGCCGTGCACAAGGTCAGCGACCGGACCTTCCTGCTGCACCTTGGGGGCAAGATCGAGATGCGCTCCAAGGTGCCGCTGCGGACCCGGGACGAGCTGTCCATGGCGTACACGCCGGGGGTGGCGCGGGTGTCGCTGGCCATCGCGGCCAATCCCGATGACGTCCGCCGCCTCACGATCAAGCGGAACAGCGTCGCCGTCGTCACCGACGGGTCGGCGGTGCTCGGCCTGGGCAATATCGGCCCCTACGCCGCGCTGCCCGTGATGGAGGGCAAGGCCGCGCTGTTCAAGCGGTTCGCCGGCATTGACGCCTGGCCGATCTGCCTCGACACCCAGGACACCGACGAGATCGTCCGCACCGTTCAGGCCATCGCGCCGGGCTTCGGCGGCATCAACCTGGAGGACATCAGCGCCCCGCGCTGCTTCGAGGTGGAGAGCAGGCTGCGCGGCCTGCTGGACATCCCGGTCTTCCACGATGACCAGCACGGGACGGCCATCGTGGTCATGGCCGCGCTGACCAACGCGCTGCGCGTGGTGGGCAAGGAACTCGGCGCGGTCCGCGTCGCGATGGCCGGCGCGGGCGCGGCCGGGACCGCGGTGCTGAGGCTGCTGCTCGCGGCCGGGGCCAAGGATGTCTGCGTCTGCGACGACCAGGGCGCGGTGCACCGCGGCCGCGCCGACCTGGCGGCGAACGAGAGCCTCCGCTGGATCGCGGAGAATACGAATTCCCCCGGTTACGCGGGTGACCTAGCCGGCGCGATCGCCGACGCCGACGTGTTCATCGGCGTCTCCGCCCCGAACATCCTGCGTGGCACCGACATCGCGGCCATGAGGGAGGATGCCATCGTGTTCGCGCTGGCCAATCCCGAGCCCGAGGTCGACCCCGATGAGGCCCGGGAGCATGCGGCCGTGATCGCGACGGGGCGCAGCGATTACCCGAACCAGATCAACAACGTGCTGGCCTTCCCCGGTGTCTTCCGTGGCCTGCTGGACGCTCAGAGCCGCACGATCACCGACGGCATGCTGGTCGCCGCCGCCCGCGCGCTCGCCGACGTGGTGAGCCCCGATGAGATCGGGCCGAACTACATCATCCCCTCGGTCTTCCACCCGGACGTGGCGTCGGCGGTGGCCGCGGCGGTCCGCGAGGCCGCGTCCGGGCCGCACCCGGCGGCTGCGCATTCGCTCGGCCCCGGCTCGTCTGCGCTGGGCCAAAAGTGTTAAGCGGGGACCATGATGGGCACATGGACGAGATGGCCACCGACAGCCTGACCGGCTGCCTGCTCGTCGCGACCCCGGCGCTCGCTGACCCGAACTTCCGCCGCACCGTGGTCCTCATCGTCGAGGACGAGGCGGGCGAGGGCACCCTGGGCGTCGTTCTCAACCGGCCGACCGATGTCCCCGTGGGCCAGGTCCTGGAACCGTGGTCGGATCTGGTGACGGGCCCTTCGGTGGTGTTCAAAGGCGGCCCCGTAGCCCCGAACAGCGCGCTTGCGATCGCCTTCGTGCCGGGCGACGCGGAACCGCTCGGCTGGCACTCGCTGGAGGGCACCGCGGCCATGTCCCGGCTCGGGCTGGTCGACCTGGACGCGCCCCCTGACCTCCTCGCCCCCGCCATCGACCGGCTCCGGGTCTACGCGGGCTACGCCGGCTGGGCCTCCGGCCAGCTGAAAGCCGAGATCAACGAGGGCGCCTGGTACGTGATTTCCGCTGAGCCGTCGGATGTGTTCGCTGGCGAGCCCGAGGGGTTGTGGTCGACGGTGCTGCGCCGTCAGGGCGGTGAGATTGCGTTCAAGGCCACCTTTCCCGATGACCCGGGCCTGAACTAAGGCCGTCGGGGTCCGGCCGGCCCTAAACTTGGATACATGAGCACCGAGGTTCTTCCTGACAGGGGCACCCGCTCCGAGACCGATATCCGGCCGGATCTTTCCCACGGCGACGGAGACCACGAGCGGTTCGCCCACTATGTCGACAAGAGCAAGATTGTCGAGAGCGCGGTCACAGGGGACCCGGTCGTCGCGCTGTGCGGCAAAGTCTGGGTGCCGAGCCGGGACCCGAAGCGTTTCCCGGTCTGCCCGGAGTGCAAGGAGATCTACGAGTCGCTCCCCGAGGGCGGCGAGTGAGCCGCTGCCCGCGCGGTAAGGCCGGTCTTCCCGCACAATGCCGAGCTCTGCTTTAGACACGGTGAGTGACCACGAATATACGCTGCCCTCGGGTGGCGGGGGACACGACGCCTTCTTCCGGCAGGATCTGCTGGGTTCGCTGCGGGCCTGGCAGCGGGAAGCGTTCGCGGAGTACTTCCGCATCCCACGGCGCGATTTCCTACTCAACGCTACGCCCGGCGCCGGTAAGACCGCCTACGCCCTGACGATCGCGGCCGAGCTGCTCGCCCGCCGGGAGGTTGCGGCCATCACGGTGGTCACGCCCACCGAGCATCTGAAGCACCAGTGGGCGGCCTCGGCGCTGCGCTTCGGCGTTGCGCTGGACTCGTCCTACCGGAACTCCCAGGGCCGGGCATCCGCCGATTTCGCCGGCGTGGCCGTCACGTACGCCCAGGTGGCCGCCCATCCGGCGCTGCACCGGCAACGCACAGAAGGCCGCCGCACCCTGGTCGTCTTCGACGAGGTCCACCACGCCGGGGATGCTATGTCGTGGGGCGACGCGGTCCGGGAGGCGTTCGACCCGGCCCGGCGGCGGATCGCGCTGACCGGCACGCCGTTCCGCAGCGACACCAACCCGATCCCGTTCGTCAGCTATGACGAGCAGCTGGACGGGTCCCGGCGCAGCTCCTCCGATTACGTCTACGGTTATGCGAACGCGCTGGAGGACGGGGTCGTCCGGCCGGTGATCTTCCTGGCCTACTCCGGGGAGATGAGCTGGCGCACCCGGGCGGGCGATGAGATCACCGCGACCCTGGGCACCCCGATGACCAAGGAGCAGATCGCGCAGGCCTGGCGGACCGCGCTCGACCCATCCGGCGAGTGGGTCGGCCGGGTGCTGGAGGCGGCCGACAAACGGCTTACCGAGATGCGCCGGGGCATGGCCGACGCGGCCGGGCTGGTCATCGCGGGCGACCACGAGGACGCCCGCGCCTACGCCGCGCAACTGCGCCGCGTCACCGGCCATCGCCCCGTGGTGGTGCTGTCCGACGATCCGGCGGCCAGCCGCAAGATCGCCGCGTTCGCGGCTTCCGGCGACCGCTGGATGGTCGCGGTCCGGATGGTGTCCGAGGGCGTGGACATCCCCCGCCTCGCGGTCGGTGTCTACGCGACCAGCGTCAGCACCGCGCTCTTCTTCGCCCAGGCCGTCGGCCGGTTCGTGCGCGCCCGCCGCCGCGGCGAGACCGCGTCGGTGTTCGTGCCCTCGGTACCGGTCCTGCTCGCCTTTGCCGCCGAACTTGAAGCTGAACGGGACCATGTGCTCCGTGCCCCCGCTGAGGCGCCCGAGGAAGCGGAGCTGGCCGAAGCCCAGCGCCGGCGGGACACCCCCGACGATCTCCTCGCCCCGCCCATCGAGGTGCTGCATGCGTCGGCTCACTTCGACCGCGTGCTGTACGACGGCGGCGAGTTCGGCACGGCCACGGCGCCGGGTTCGCCGGAAGAAGAGGACTATCTCGGGCTGCCCGGGCTGCTCGAGCCGGACCAGGTGGCGCACCTGCTGCGCAGGCGCCAGGCGGACCAGCTCAGGACGCGCTCCCGGGGTGGCGCGGCCACCAGCGGCCTGCCCGGAGTCTCAGGCCCCGGAGCCCCGGGTCCCGGCGCTGCTGGCGTGGCTGCTGCGACGGGTGCGCTGGGCGCCGGTATTGCGGTCGGCCCCGGAGTCTCCGGCGGGCCGGAGACGCCGGGTTTCACCCCCGGAGTCCCCGGGATCTCCGGAGCCGATGGGGCATCTGGCGCCGGAGCCTCCGGCTCCAGATCAGGCATCGCGGCAGGCACTGCGGCCGCGGCGCCCGTCAGCCGCGAGGTGCTGGCCGCTCTGCGCAAGGAGCTGAACGGCCTGGTCGGCGCCTGGAACCACCGGACCGGCCAGCCGCATGGGGTCATCCACAATGACCTCCGCCGGGCGTGCGGCGGGCCCCCGCTGCCGCAGGCGACCGCGGACCATCTCCGCGCGCGCATCGACATGATCCGCCAGTGGGCCACCGCCCGCCGCTGAGCTCCCCGGACCTCGCCACCCTGTGGTCAGTGGGAATCCGCCCTCTGATCAGCGGGCAGCCGCCCGGCGCGCCCCGGACGGCGCCACGGGATCGCCTAAGCCGTGCGGCCCGCCCAATGATGAAGGCCCAGGCCATGCGGGCGGTTCCGGCCGTGGCGAGGAGCGGGGCCGGTAGAACGGCTCCGTCGGTGGCGCCGGGTCGCGCTGCCTCGGCCGCCTGTCCCGCGACACCGGCTCCTCCGGCCACGGCCGCGACGGCGGCTCGGGGCCGTCCGGCGGCCGGGACCGCGGCGGCTGCTTCGCCCACGACGCCGAGTCGGGCCCGGACGGTGACACCGTGCGCGACTTCGGCCTCGGGGGAGCCATCGGCGCCGGCGCCGGCACCGGCTCGCGGGGCGCGGCCCGCCGGGCGATCAGCCAGCGGATGATGGTCACCACCACCGCCACTGCGGTGGCGGCGGCCATCGCGACGAATCCCGCCGCGATCCACTCGGCCGCGCTGATCTTGAGCCCGGACTGGGAGGAGCCGGCGTTCCGCTGATGGATCAGGCCCGCAGCCACCGCTCCGGCCAGGTAAGCC